>NZ_JBFRTR010000065.1:0-53296 GCF_041474215.1 Vibrio sp. 10N.222.52.C12 | reverse complement strand
ATATGCAACACTAACTACTACGTTCTTTTCAATTTTCATGAGAGCTCCAAGGAGGTTTGGACTAAGCTCGAACAGTTGAGCTTAAGAAAAATTCTGTACCGGGATATTATGGGGATCAATTAACGAAACTCAATCATTCTGGCTTAAAAATACCGATCATTTCTTGATTCGCGTGTTCAGATTTCTCTACAGTTTTCGGTTTACGCTGTTCTGTGAAGTCACAATCGACACATTCCACCAGCTCGATATTATTTTCAATCCACCAACGGAGTGTGTCTTGAGTGTTGCAACTTGGGCAGCTTGCCCCTGCGATAAAGCGTTTTTTCTGTTTCACGTTCATATCCTTTACTGCTCTGGATTCGCGGTTCTTCCCACTCACTTTATTGATAAGTTAAGCAGAGACCGCGTTTATTATTAGGTTAGTTCTATAGTCTGTTATTTCTATGCCCAAGCTCTATTTCTAAGCTCAAGCATGAGTTATCACTTCAAGCTACTGCCAATAGTTTCGAGATTGGTGATCGTTTTCCATCTCGTGTCCAAAGATCTCTTCAAGTTCTTTACGAGCCTCTTTCGCTCTTTGGGCTAACTCGGCATCTTCGTTATGCTGAGGCAGCAACTCTTTCAGCATACCATTATCCAACTTTCTAAAGTGTGCTTCTGCTCGCTTCGCTTTATATGGATGCATGCCAAGTTCAGTCAATGTTTGACGACCTAAATCCAATGCTCCAAGGAAGGTTTCACGCGAATAGTTACTCACACCGTGGTTAAGTAGTTGATACGCTTCAACACGGCTTCGTGCACGCGCCAAGATCTTTAAGCGTGGGAAGTGCTGCTTACATAAATCGACGGTTTTCATGATTTCATCTGGGGAGTCAGTACACAACACAATCGCCTCTGCTTTATCAGCACCGGCTGCGCGTAATAGCTCTAGGTGAGTCGAGTCTCCGTAAAACACCTTGTAGCCGAACTTTCTAAGGATGTGTATTTGGCTGGCATCACTTTCAAGGACAGTGATACGAATCTTGTTGGCATACATCAGACGACCAATGATCTGACCAAAACGACCAAAGCCCGCAATAATCACTCGAGGGCTGCGATCAACCACATCCGAAGACATCGCACTTTCACTGATTTGATTAAGCTGACGTGCAAAGAATCGGTCTTGCAGTTTAAGCATCAATGGCGTGGTCACCATAGAAAGGCTCACAACCACCAGTAAGAACGACACTTGTTCGCCACTTAAGATGCCTTGAGCACTCGCCGCAGTAAAAATAACGAAAGCGAACTCACCACCTTGGCTAAGGATCATCGCCATTCGGCTGCGTGCTTTAGCTTGAGTGCCGAAGATACGAGCCAGCGCATACAGCACCAAACCTTTCAATACGACTAGCGACGACACTGCAATAAGTATTGCGAATGGGCTTTCTGCCAGTAGACCTAGGTTTACCGCCATACCCACAGAGATAAAGAACAGACCAAGCAGTAAACCTTTGAATGGATCAATCGCGATCTCAAGCTCGTGTCGATATTCACTTTCAGCCAGAAGGACGCCCGCAAGGAAGGTACCTAATGCCATCGATAAGCCAATCTGCTGCATGATGACGGCAATACCAATCACCAATAACAACGCTGCAACCGTGAAAAGCTCACGGACACCGCTCATCACTACGTATCGGAACAGTGGCCTCAACAAGAAGTGACCACCGACCAGCAGACCAATCACACCGCCTAGCATCCACAGCATGTCAGCCCAACTGCCGCCCGTATTGCCAGCGAGCAAAGGCAGCATCGCCAACATAGGGATAACAGCTATATCTTGGAAAAGCAGTACTGCAAAGCCTGACTGCCCTGCTTCTTTGCCGCCGAGCTCTCGCTCTTCAATAACACGCAAGGCAATCGCAGTCGAAGACAGCGCCAAACCCATACCTATCACGAGACTGGTTTGCCAGGTTAATCCAAATAGACAGGCGATGGCGGTAATAATTAGAGTGGTGATCAGCACTTGCGCGCCGCCCAACCCGAGAATGGGGGCTCGCATCTGCCACAGTTTTTTCGGGTTAAGCTCTAAACCAATCAGGAAGAGCAGCAGTACCACCCCGAATTCGGAGAAGTGCAGAATCGCCTCTACATCACTGATTAAGCCCAGCCCCCATGGGCCAATTGCCACACCTGCTAATAGGTAACCGAGGACTGAACCCAAACCAGCGCGCTGTGCGATAGGAACCGCAACCACAGCAGCCGCTAAAAATATAACGCTACTTTGTAGAAAATCATTAGTCAGAGCCATCATCTGCTCCTATATCTTGTAGCGGGTCTCGCAACCAATTTCGATACGCTTCGGCGTGTTGGTAAAGCGTCATATCCGAAACATTTCTCGCCCAGTGTAAAACTAAGGGGGATATCCAGTGCATCTGACACAAAGCAGCGGTTAGCTCGAATGGTTGCAAGATCTCTTGTAATGGATATTTATTATAGCCTGCGGCGCCAAACGCCTCTTCTTTACCACCAGTAGTAATAACGCTACGCCAGTGTTTGCCTTTAAGCGCACTCTGCTCACCGAATGCAAATCCTTTTCCTAACACACGATCAAACCACTCCTTCAATAACGAAGGACAGGAATACATAAACAGAGGATGCTGGAACACAATCACATCGTACTCTAGGAGTAAATCATGCTCATAAGGCACATCGATAAAGAAGTCTGGGTAGATGGCGTAGAGATCGTGAATTTTGACATGACCGAGCGACTCGACCTTTTTAACCATCATTTGATTAGCAATAGAGGTGTGCGGCTCTGGGTGTGCGTAGATTATTAACACCTTTGGCACGGCTTTGTCTGTCGAGGGAGTATTACTCATTCCTTTGAAACATTCCTTTGAGGGCTAAACGGTGGCAAGGCCACAAGAATTTAAGCAAAAGTTATTAATATGTTATTGGCATCATAACGCAAATTGCATTGTGATCGACTTTTATCTGGTTTCAGCCTACTATGCAGGCGTCTGTTCACCTCTAATTTCTATGCTATTTCAATTATGATTACTTTCTCTGATATTCAATTGCTACGCGGCGGTAAGCCACTCCTCGACCAAGCATCTGCGACTTTTCACCCTGGCGACAAGATCGGTTTGGTTGGTAAAAACGGCTGTGGTAAATCTACGCTATTCGCCTTAATTAAGGACGAACTGTCTATTGATGCGGGCTCATTCAGCAAACCTGCCCATTGGGAAATGGCTTGGGTTGCTCAAGAAACCCCTGCATTAGAAAGAACAGCAATTGAATACGTGATTGATGGTGACCGTGAATACCGCGGCCTTGAAGATCAACTAGAGAAAGCTGAACAAGCCGACAATGGCACATTGGTAGCAGAGATCCACGGCAAGATTGAAACCATTGGTGGTTACAGCATAAAGGCACGTGCTGCCGAGTTACTGGATGGCCTAGGCTTTAGCCAAGAACAAATGACATGGAACCTGACTCAATTCTCAGGTGGTTGGCGTATGCGTTTGAACCTAGCGCAAGCCCTACTGTGTCGCAGTGACCTACTGCTACTCGATGAGCCTACCAACCACTTGGATTTAGACGCAGTAATGTGGCTCGAGCGTTGGTTACAAAGCTACCCTGGCACGCTAGTGCTTATCTCGCACGATAGAGACTTCTTAGACCCTATCGTCAACCGCATCGTGCACGTTGAAAACCAACAGCTCAATGAGTACACGGGTAACTACTCATCGTTCGAAACCCAACGAGCGCAAAAACTGATTCTGCAACAAGCGATGTACCAAAAGCAGCAGAAACAGATGTCTCACATGCAGAGCTACATTGACCGTTTCCGTTACAAAGCTTCAAAGGCTCGCCAAGCGCAAAGCCGTATTAAAGCGCTAGAGAAAATGGAACAAGTGCTGCCTGCTCAGTTTGATAATCCATTCAGCTTTGAATTTAGAGAACCAGACGCACTACCAAACCCAATCATGATGATGGATGAAGTATCAGCGGGCTATGATGACAATCTGATTCTAGAAAAGATTCGCTTGAACCTAGTACCGGGCAGTCGTATTGGTTTGCTTGGCCGAAATGGCGCTGGTAAATCAACACTGATTAAACTGCTTTCTGGCGAACTGAAACAGCAAGGCGGTGAACTGAGTTATTCGCAAGGCGTTAAGATTGGTTACTTTGCACAGCACCAGTTAGAAACGTTGCACCCAGAAGAAACACCGCTGCAGCACATGATGCAGATTGCCCCTAAACACACCGAGCAACAATTGCGTGATTACCTAGGTAGCTTCGGTTTCCAAGGTGAAAAAGCACTTGATAAAGTAGCACCCTTCTCAGGTGGTGAAAAAGCGCGTTTAGTTCTGGCGCTACTGGTATGGCAAAAACCAAACCTGTTGCTACTCGATGAACCAACCAACCACTTGGATCTCGACATGCGTCAAGCGCTGACTTTTGCCCTGCAGACATTTGAAGGCGCAATGGTTATCGTATCGCACGACCGTTACCTACTGCGTGCGACTACCGATGATTTATACCTTGTACACGACCGCCAAGTAGCACCGTTTGATGGTGACTTAAGCGATTACTACAAGTGGCTAACCGAACAGCAGAAAGTTGAGCGCAAAGAAGCACAAGCATTGGCACCAGCAAAAGACGGCGCCAACAGTGCAGCAGCGAAAAAAGAGCAGAAACGAAAAGAAGCCGAGTTCCGTAAACTGACGGCACCACTTCGTAAAAAGCTCACTCAATTTGAAAAGCAGATGGATAAATTAACGCAGGCTCTTGAAGAAGCCGAACAAGAATTATCCGACACTTCACTGTATGAAGCTGAAAATAAGGCTAAACTGAATAAAGTACTCGCTCTCCAAGCGAGCAGTAAGTCACAGCTAGAAGAAGTTGAAATGGATTGGATGTCCACTCAAGAAGAGCTTGAGCAGATGGAACAGGATATGGATAGCTTATGAGCCCAGAGCACGCCCCAATATCACTAACACTGGAACGACTATGGCAATTTAGCCTTCAGTATTACAGTGTGCGCGGTGTAAAGGATGCGTGCTTAGCTTTGCAAAACCAGTTCCACGGCAACGTCAATCTACTGCTGCTTCTCAAATGGCTTGATGAGCAGCAATTGTCTTTTGCTGAAGAAGAGTGGCATAAAGTTCAACAGTGTTTAAGCCGCTCTGAAACCCTGCTTCATAGCTATCGAGAGCTACGTAAACATCTCAAAGCACACGTTGTCGACTCTCTATACCGTGAAGCGCTAAAGTTTGAGTTACAGCTTGAAAAGCAACAACAGTCCGATCTGGTCGACTGTATAAACTCCCTACAACTGTACGCTAACCAGCAATCACCGCTCACTTTTCAGTACTGTCGTTTATTAGGGGCTGAAAACCTCTGCGACGCTTTTTCTGAACCAGCACCACAGCCCTAGCTCGTTCTCTTTCCCTTTTATTCAATCAAGATCCAAGCTTAACCTCGATAGTATTCAACCAGTTACCTACAACCTGTTTTGTAACCTGTATGAGTGAAACTCTTGCGCTTATGCCGAGAATCAACCAAGCTCAAATAAAAACATGGGCGTTTCACTAAAAGCTCAACACTTTATCAAAGCCCATAAAAGAAGCATGGACTGTTTTATGACAATATTTACCGCAGCGGCTGGTCTCTCTAATCCGCACTTACAAACCTTAGTGCCACGGTTTATTAGAAAGCAGGCGTTATTTGATCCTCAATGGCAAACCTTAGAAACTCCCGACGGTGATTTCCTCGACCTTGCATGGAGCGAGGACCCGAAGGGAGATAGCCCCAATAGTGATAATAAAAGCAGAGGAGATGCGAATAATAAGCCCATTTTCGTTCTATTCCACGGTTTGGAAGGCAGCTTTGAAAGCCCTTACGCCAATGGACTGATGAATGCGTTTGCTAAAGATGGTTGGTTATCCGTGATGATGCACTTTAGAGGATGCAGCGGAAAACCGAATCGCTTGGCTCGCGCGTACCATTCAGGAGAAGTAGAAGATGCTCGTTTCTTTCTACGACACTTACACGCGCAATTTCCCAATAACCCAAAGGTTGCGGTTGGTATATCTCTAGGCGGAAACATGCTGGCGAACTACTTGGCTGAGTATGCGGACGACCCATTACTGTCGGCGGCAACGATAGTTTCTGCTCCTTTTGATTTAGCTTGCTGCTCCAGTCGTATTGAAAGAGGCTTCTCTAGGCTCTATAAAAAATACCTGCTCAACTCACTCAAATCGAATGCCTTGAAAAAGGTTAAGCTGTTACAAGAAAAAATAGGTATCTCCGCTGAAACCATCAAAAAAATAGACAAACTGTATGAGTTTGATGAAAGGATCACTGCGCCTCTGCATGGATTTAAGAATGCTCAAGACTACTATGCTCAATGTTCAGCGCTTCCAAAACTGAATAAGATTAAGCTACCGACTCAGATCATTCATGCTAAAGACGATCCTTTCATGACTGATGATGTTATTCCAAAATTCGTACTACCAGACAATATTGATTATCGCTTGTTTCAGAAAGGTGGCCATGTGGGGTTCATTACCGGTAGCACGCTCAAGCCCAGGTTTTGGCTAGAAGAAGCATTGCCAGCCTACTATGAAAGTATCCAAGATTCGGCATAATGACCGAGCCTTTTTAAGGACTGAGTGGTAGACGTCACTAGACGCAGTAATCAACACATCAATAAACCTATTTATGAACATAAAAGAGAGAAGTATTTATGATCATCCCATGGCAAGACATTGCACCAGAAACACTGGAAAACCTCATCAAAGAGTTCGTGCTGCGTGAAGGTACAGACTACGGTGATGTAGAGGTTTCATTGCAAAACAAGATTGACCAAGTGAAACATCAATTAGCCTCAGGAGAAGTCAGTATCGTATTTTCTGAGCTGCATGAAACCGTTGATATTCAAGTCACAAAACGCTTCTAGGCTGCGCTCATAAAGGAGCCGTGTTATAGTGGTAAACGATTGCTAACAAGTAAGTTACTCAAAAGACAAGGGTTGTCATGTCCGCTAAACATCCAATTATTGCGGTGACGGGTTCATCAGGAGCCGGCACCACCACCACCTCAGAAGCCTTCCGTAAAATGTTCAATATGATGGACGTGAAGGCCGCTTGGGTTGAAGGGGATAGTTTCCATCGCTTCACTCGACCAGAGATGGATGTCGAGATCCGTAAAGCGCGCGAGCAAGGTAAGCACATCAGCTACTTTGGTCCACAAGCCAACGACTTTGGTGCGCTAGAAGAGTTCTTCCGTAAATACGGTAACGAAGGTACAGGCAAGGTACGTAGCTACCTGCACACGTTCGATGAAGCCGTTCCTTACAATCAAATGCCAGGCACCTTTACGCCATGGCAAGAGATCCCAGAAAATTCAGATGTGATGTTTTACGAAGGCCTGCACGGCGGTGTGGTTGATGGCGATATCAATGTTTCTCAACACGTCGACTTGCTGATCGGCATGGTACCTATCGTCAACTTAGAATGGATCCAGAAATTCGTTCGCGACACACGCGATCGTGGTCATTCTCGTGAAGCAGTAATGGACTCGATTGTTCGCTCGATGGATGATTACCTTAACTACATTACTCCTCAGTTTTCGCGTACTCACATCAACTTTCAGCGTGTTCCAACCGTAGACACATCAAACCCTCTCAACGCTAAAGGGATCCCAAGTTTAGACGAAAGCTTCGTTGTTATACGTTTGCGCGGCATCAAAAACGTCGATTTCCCTTACCTTTTAGCTATGATTGATGGCTCATTTATGTCTCGCCACAACACGCTTGTGGTACCAGGAGGGAAGATGAGTTTTGCTATGGAGCTCATTGTAAGGCCGATCCTACAACAACTCATCGAAACCGGAAAAATTGGTTAACAGAGCACCATTCTGGTTGATTACTTTTCATACCGTGATCATGTGCACAATTTTGCGTAAAAAATCGTAGCTTGGTCACGATTAAAATCAAGAAATAGTACCTGAAAAAGGATACTATTCTTAAACGAAACACAAGATAGCTTGCAGCGCTCAACGAGTGCTCTTATCCTACAAGTCAATCCAGGCTTAGCTAAAATACGGAAAGCGGCAAGCATACCCTGCAGAGGAAGTGAGATATTATGGTTCTAGGTAAACCTCAAACCGATCCAACATTAGAGTGGTTCCTTTCACACTGTCATATTCATAAGTACCCATCAAAAAGTACTTTGATTCATGCTGGTGAAAAGGCAGAAACCTTGTACTACATTGTTAAAGGTTCTGTGGCAGTTCTTATCAAAGACGAAGAAGGTAAGGAAATGATTCTTTCTTACCTAAACCAAGGCGACTTCATCGGTGAGCTAGGCTTATTCGAAGAAGACCAAGAGCGTACAGCTTGGGTTCGTGCTAAATCTCCTTGTGAAGTAGCTGAAATTTCTTTCAAGAAATTCCGTCAACTTATCCAAGTGAACCCAGATATCCTAATGCGCCTTTCAGCGCAAATGGCAAACCGTCTACAAGTAACTAGCCAAAAGGTTGGTGACTTAGCGTTCCTTGATGTAACAGGTCGTATCGCTCAAACGCTACTAAACCTAGCGAAACAGCCAGATGCAATGACTCACCCTGACGGCATGCAAATCAAGATCACTCGTCAAGAGATTGGCCAGATCGTTGGTTGTTCTCGTGAGACCGTTGGTCGTATCTTGAAGATGCTAGAAGAGCAGAACCTAATTTCTGCACACGGTAAAACTATCGTGGTATACGGCACTCGTTAATCTCGATTAACTGAGCCAAAAATTTGAAAGCCACCAAATGCGAATTTGGTGGCTTTTTTGTTTTCTGAAGACCCAGAGAGCAGATGCGAGATACGATAAAAACTCACAGAATCCTATTTGTAAACTTCCTCGAAGCGAAGCGTACTCGAATCTCTAGGACAAAGTCCGTGCTCGTACCTTTTGTTAACCGTTAGTGCTTTCGAAGATCTTGTCAGCCGATGCTGCCACAAAACCGGTATAAAGCTCACCATTAGCCATCGCATAACGCTTAGCGAACTCATAGAAGCCTCCAGGAATCATCTCATTGCCCTCAACAAATGAAACTGGGACTTTATCTGCCATTGTTGATGATTGCTCTAATAAGACCTCTGGAGAGCCTTTAACCTGGCCACCAGATGCATTGATCGTGAAGCCTGACTCGCTCAGGTAGTCATTCACCGCCTGCACTTCATCAAATTCATTTAGCTGGTTCACACTCACCGTAAAGTGGTTTGCACCATATCCATGAGCCGCGAGCCAAGACGCGTATTCGCTCTCTTTCGCTAGTACTTGGAAGTCAGCGAAGCTCAAATCCCAAAGACGACCACCAAACAAGAACTCATGACCTTGAAGCTTACTTGAGTCCACTTGCTCAACCAACTTAGCAACGATCTGTTGCAAGTCACTTGAACACTCTTCTACCTTCAACTCACTAATGAACACTTTTGGTTGTTTTGGATCTGGGTGCTCGTAATGCTTAGCCACCAACTTCTTGCTCTCAAACAAGTAGTCGCCACACGCCTTATAGCCTAACTCTAGGAAAGGCTTCGCTAATGTTTCAATACCCAAAGGAGCAACATTGAAAGTACGCAATGCAATGTGATCATTAATCAGCGCTTCGTCTTCTTTCAGCAAGTGATGCACTTTCTCAGCCGATGGACAAAGCCTGTGAATGTAATCGTCCCAAAGTGATTTAAAGAGTAGATCGGGCGTCATGGTGACTCCTTGTCAAAGGTTCTAGCAAGCTAGTAATTTGGATAAGAGAGGGAGAGGCTGAGACACAGAGTCAGCAGCCATCAGCCTGTGACATACTTTTTCTATTATTATCTACCGCCCAATCTAGGTGTCGGACGTGATGGAAAAGGAAAGCGATAACACCACTTCCCTATTTCAAGCTTAACGCATGAGCCTAAGACTCATTAGCCTAAATTAAAGCTCAATACCCGGGCTAAACGTTGCTGGAAGTTGAGTTTCACCGCCTTCCATTGAAGCCATAGGATAAGCACAGTAGTCCGCCGCATAGTAAGCACTTGGGCGTAGGTTGCCTGAAGCACCCGGACCACCAAATGGTGCATCACCACTTGCGCCTGTTAGCTGACGGTTACGGTTAACAATACCCGCACGGATATGGTCAACGAAGTATTCCCATTCAGAATCATCTGTTGATACAAGACCCGCAGACAAACCAAAACGAGTGTCGTTCGCTAACTCAACCGCTTGCTCTAGTGACTGGTAACGAACAACTTGTAGCAATGGACCGAAGTACTCTTCATCCGGCAGTTCAGCAATGTTGGTTGCATCGATAATACCCGGGGTTACGAATGCCGCTTGACCCGCTTTTGCTTCTACTAGGCTGACGCCGCCTAACGATTGTAGATTCGCTTGCGCGTCCAGAATGAACTTAGCCGCCGCTTCAGAGATCTGAGGACCCATGAAGGGTGCTGGTTCAGCGAATGGCTGATCAACACGAATCTTTTGCGTCGCTGCGACCAGCTTATCGAGTAGCAGATCCCCCTTCTCGCCAACAGGAACATACAAACGACGAGCACATGTACAACGTTGACCTGCACTGATGAAAGCCGATTGGATAATCGTATAAACCGTTGCGTCTGCGTCACCATATTGGTCACTGATCACCATAGGGTTATTGCCACCCATCTCTAGTGCCAGCATCTTGCCCGGTTGGCCCGCGAATTGACGGTGAAGGATATGCCCCGTATTAGCACTACCCGTGAACAGCACGCCATCAAGACCTTTAGCATTGGCCAGTGCGATACCTGTCTCTTTAGCGCCTTGTACTAGGTTGATTACGCCAGCAGGAAGACCCGCTTCTTGCCATAATTTCATCGCAAACTCACCCGTCCAAGGTGTCTGCTCTGAAGGCTTAAATACCACGGTATTACCCGATAGCAGTGCAGGAACAATATGACCGTTAGGTAGGTGACCAGGGAAGTTATAAGGACCAAATACTGCCATCACGCCTAATGGACGGTGACGCAGTACAATCTGGTTGCCTGCCGCTTCACGAGAAGCTTCACCGGTACGCTCATGGTAAGCACGAATTGAAATAGCAATCTTGCCCGCCATTGCGCCCGCTTCAGTGCGAGTTTCCCAAATCGGTTTGCCCGTCTCTTTCGCGATGATTTGCGCGATTTCTTCGCTGTTCTCTTTAACTTTCTCAGCAAAGTTCAACACGATCGCTTCACGCTCTGCAAAGCTCAGTTTTTTCCAAACCAAGAAGGCTTCACGAGCTGCTGCTACTGCAGATTCAACCTGTGCTGGTGTCGCGCTATCACCCTGCCACACTACTTCATTGTTGTATGGGCTTACTGATGTCATGGCGTCACCTTGACCTGCCACCCACTGTCCTGCTATCCACTGAGTCATACTTCTATCCTTAAAATCTTCGACAGATAATCGCCGCTCTTATTGAGCCAACATGCGAACGAATTCGCCTTCTTTTACTTCAAGAGCGCTTGCTACTTCAGATGATAAAATCACTGTGTCGCTTGCTTGGTCATACGCACCTTTCGCGGCTACTGCGCGGAAGTTCTCAAACGAGGTATTACCAATTAGGAAGTCTTTAGAGCTAGAGTGCTCTGCAATTTGAACCTGTGCTCGAATTGAGTGACGCACAGATTCGATGTTTCTTAGATCACACTCAACCGTTGGGCCTGCATCAAAGATGTCGACATAACCACGGTTGGTGAAACCTTCACGTTCCAGCAACTTAAGTGCAGGGCGCGTATTGTCATGTACCTCTCCGATCACCGCTTGAGCTTCTTTGCTCAGTAGGTTCACGTAGATAGGTAGCTTAGGCATTAGGTCAGCAATGAAGCCTTTCTTACCAATACCGGTTAGGTAATCGGCAAGCGTGAAGTCAATCGAGAAGAAATGTTCTTGCAGCCATTGCCAGAAAGGAGAATTGCCTTCCGCATCTGATACACCACGCATCTCAGCAAAGATCGTTTTTGAGAAACGCTCTGGGTGCTCAGCCATCAGTAGGAAACGACACTTAGACATCAGTCGACCGTTTAAGCCTTTGCGGTAATCAGGACGTAAGAACAGCGTACAAATTTCGCTGCAGCCTGTGTAGTTATTACCAAACGTCAACAGCTTAACCACGTTATTCACTTTAAGGCGCTGTGAAGAGTGAACCACTTTACTGATGTGGTACGAGTAAAAAGGCACATCCCAGCCAATGGAAGCTTCGATACCCGTTGTACCAGCAACTTCGCCAGTTTCAGCGTCGAAACCCACCATTAGATAGCCTTCATCACCGGGTTCGGTCACGTCTGCTTTCGCAAAGCTGTATTCAGAATGGGTAATTCGGTTAGTTAACAATTCTTCGTTAACCGGAAGAGATGTGAATCCATGACCTGATTCAACTGCACAGGTGTGCAACGCGTCGTAATCAGATAGTTTTATTGGGCGAACAACTAGCATCAATATTCCCTCCAGATGCAAAATAGGCCCAAAACCAGAAGCTTGGGCCTTTAGCAGTACGTCATGAGATCGCTCTAATGGCGATCATTCCTATGACGCCGCTCAGGCTAAACTAGCGTAGCGATTGCTTTGTCTAGTTTTGATAAACCTTCTTCAATTTCTTGTTTAGTGATAACCAGTGATGGAGTAAAACGAACCACGTTTGCACCCGCAACCAGTACCATTAGGCCTTGCTCGCCTGCTGCTACTAATACGTCACGCGCACGCCCTTGCCATTCGTCATTCAGTGCAGCACCTAACAATAGGCCTTTACCACGAATCTCACTGAAAATTTGGTATTTGTCGTTAATCTTAGTTAGACCATCACGGAATAGCGCTTCACGCTCTTTTACGCCTTCTAGAGTCTCAGGTTGGCTAACTACGTCAACCACTGCTTCAGCTACCGCACACGCCAGTGGGTTACCACCGTATGTAGAACCGTGCGTACCAACCTTAAGGTGTGTAGCCAGTTCAGACGTCGTCAGCATTGCGCCGATAGGGAAACCGCCACCTAGAGACTTCGCTGTGCTTAGAATGTCTGGCGTCACGCCCAGACCTTGGTAAGCATAGAAGTTACCAGTACGACCATTACCTGTTTGTACTTCATCAAAAATCAACAATGCATTGTGCTTGTCACACAGTTCACGAACCGTATTCACGAACTCAGCCGTTGGAGAGATGATACCGCCCTCGCCTTGCAGAGGTTCCATCATGATGGCACAAGTGCGATCAGAGATATGCGCTTCTAGAGCGGCAATATCGTTGTAAGGTAGGTGAGTTACATCGCCAGGTTTTGGACCGAAGCCATCTGAGTAAGCTTCTTGACCACCAACGGTTACAGTAAAGAAAGTACGACCGTGGAAACCTTGTTTGAATGCAATGATTTCAGATTTCTCAGGACCGTGAACATCCGCAGCCCAACGACGAGCTAGCTTAAGTGCTGCTTCGTTCGCTTCTGCACCAGAGTTCGCAAAGAATACTTTTTCTGCAAAACATACGTCAGTTAGCTTCTTCGCTAGACGCAGTGCAGGTTCGTTAGTCATTACATTACTTAGGTGCCAAATCTTGTTTGCTTGCTCGGTAACAGCATTAACCATTGCTGGGTGACAGTGACCCAAACAGCTCACAGCGATACCACCAGCAAAGTCGATATACTCTCGGCCTTGTTGGTCCCAAACGCGTGCGCCTTCCCCTTTTACTGGGATCATTTCCATTGGGTTATAACAAGGCACCATCACCTCATTAAACAGACTACGTTCTACTTTATTTTCCACTGTCATCGTACATTCCTTCTCGATACCGCAAGCTTCGCAAATAAGCGTAATGGTTCATAAGTGAGACAAAGATATTTTGTCTCGCCATAATCCCGCTGCAGCATTATATTTACATTTAATTAACCTTTTCAATAGTAGATTATTCTTTAGCCATCCCTTACAACCAGCTAAACGTCACTACCTATGACTATTTATGCATCAATTAATCTGTTTTATGAAGCTTTTTTTACCTAAACGTATAACCAGCAACAGCAAAGCCTTACTGGCATTGCGGTATATTGGGTTCGAGACGAAATAACGCGAATAATTTTGCATAGGCTAAAAACTTAGCCTGACGAGGGAGAAATGTTATAAAAAGTGATCGGCGTCAGAGGGATGAAGACGCGTAGCGCCCGAATTTAAACGCTTAACGGGTAATGGAATACGTTAAACTGGCTTATTTAGACGGAGAAAGAGTCAAATTTAAACACTCAGCGTGCTAGGAAGTTAGTGAGAAGCTGGTGTCCTTGCTCTGTTTTAATCGATTCAGGGTGAAATTGCACCGCATCAATCGGCAAGGTTTTGTGTTGATAACCCATGATCTCATCCATGCTGCCATCTTCAAACTCCGTCCAAGACGTCAGCTCAAAGCAGTCTGGTAGCGTGCCATTTTTCACCACGAGTGAGTGGTAACGTGTCACAGTCAGAGGGTTATTGAGACCTTGAAAAACACTCTTGCCATTGTGGCGTATTGGCGAGGTTTTACCGTGCATCACTTGTCTGGCTCTCACCACTTCACCACCAAACACTTGAGCAATGGCTTGATGACCAAGACACACACCTAAGATCGGCAGCTTGCCAACGAAGTGTTCTATAACTTGCAGAGAGATTCCCGCATCATCCGGTGTACAAGGACCCGGCGAGATAACAAGGTGACTAGGATTCAGTGCTTCGATGCCCGCAATATCAATCTCATCGTTGCGTACAACTTTTACAGTTACCCCTAACTCACAGAAATACTGATACAAGTTATAAGTAAAGGAGTCGTAGTTATCGATGATAAGTAACATGAGTCGAAATCGTTTGCTAAATACTAAAGGATTGGGAGATATAGGGGCGGTATTGTGCAATACCCATAGCGAAAGGCAAGTGGAAACTGCATTTCGCCAATAATTAAGGCCAACCTAGGTTGACCTTAATTGTTTACAGATAGCGTTAAGTTATCTGAATTGGCTTGCTTGTATGGCAAGCCAATCTACTTACAGTTTAGCTACTTGCGACGACGCCACATTGCCAGGCCAAACAATGACATCAATGCACCCAAGCCGAATGAACCGCCGACTCTTAACTCAAGAACCGCAGGATCATGATCCGATGAACGGAAGTGATCTTGGTACTTAGGCAGATCGCCTTTGTACTCTTCGTTGTAGTCAAACAACGTCGATTCACCACCATTAATGTGCCAGTCCGTTGCATCCACCACCATGTCTTTCAGGCTGTCGCTGATCAACAGGTGATCCAGTGCGCCCACTTCGTCATTGTATGAGTAGCTCCAGCTGTCTGGGTGCTTTTGAGCCACAGCATTGATATAACCGTAGTTCTTCGTAATCACCGCACCGCTATCACCAAACTGCTCAACACCATCAATGTAGGTATTACGAGCTGCTTTGATCTGCTTGCCGTATTTCTCTTCCGAGTAATCGGTTAGCACCAGCATTGGATCTTCCATGCCGTACGAGTTCATATCACCCAGGATCACTTTGTGACCTTTGATGCCATCGAGCGCTTCACCTAATGCAACCGCCGCAGCAACACGGAAGTTCTCACATGAACCTTGCTTATCGGCATCAACGCCGCCTTGGCCGCCCTGCTCAATCGGAGCAGCATCTTCCCAACACTTAGAGCCTTTCGATTTAAAGTGGTTGATCGCTACGGTGAGTTTCTCTTTGGTGCCTTTAACTTTAAAGGTTGGCGCCAATGAGTCACGTTGGTAGTTCTTACCGTCTTCAATCACCTTGCCTGAATCGTCTAACACCTCTGGTGCTTGTTGGCTTGGCATCGCGATAACACGGCTGTCTTTAAGCTTAACCACCTTCTTACGGTAGATAACACCCGTTGTGATAACGTCAGTACCAATAGAGTCCATCTCGTCGGTTACGCCGTCTTCGTTCGAGTCGACAGCCACAAAGGTATAACGGTCTTTCTTACGCTCAATGCGATCATTCAGTTGGTTTACAAGTTGCTGAATGGCAGAGCCTTCACCAAAGCCATTGTTCTCAATTTCCATCAAGCCAATGATGTCTGCATCTAAGCGAAGAATCGCGTTCACAATCTTCTCTTGCTGCATCTCAAACTCAGTGATGGTGTTCGCGCCACGGTTATTGCCGTGCTGATTCGCGTCGCCACCAAATGGAGAGTTGAAGTAGTTCAATACGTTGAAGGTCGCAATACGTAGGTCGCCTTCATCCATGTCTGGTTTGTCGGTACGCGGATCGTTACGCACATAGTTTTCAGCCGAGATCTGGTTAGTCGCAATTAAACGGTACTCACCGTAGCTGTAAGTCAGCACGCCTTCTAGGCCAACAATGGTGTCATCAATGCGGATGTAATCTTCTGTTGAACCATCTTGGTCGATATCAGTGCGGCCAAAATCTGGGTAGAAAGGGACTTGTCCATCAGCCGCTTTTTGATCGGTTTCAACGAAAAGACGGCGGTCTGCGTTGTCTTCAGTTTGCTGCTTCGCTTCGTCAGATCCCGCGGCGAAAAGCTGGTTCGGCTGCATGTTAATACGCTCATGCGCCAGTACCATGTTGTTACGACGACCTGCGTAGTCATAACCAAAGGTACGCGTCACACGCATATCAAGCGCTTCGGTTGTTTTCACCAACATGCCTTCGTAGCGTTCAAGCGTTGCAGCGAAGTTCTCGTCACTGTCTAGCACTTCAATCGCCGTCGCTTCAGGGGATTGCTGTTCGCCCTGCTTTAGCCATTGGTTGTTTTCAACTTTAAGCTGAGTGTGGCTGTAGTATTCTTGAACCTTACCTTTCACACACACCACATCACCCGCAACTAAATCTGAGCTTGACTGGTTAGTGTGAATAAATAGACCCTCAGAAGTGCTTGAGTTGAAGTCATCCTCAAGTGCTTGCAGGTAGAAGCCTTTGGTTAGGCCAGTAGTCACTGCGCTAACTACACCTTTTACGAAGTATTCATCGTCGGTGATGTACGGGTAGCCATCGATGAACGGTGATGTAGCACCTTCGCCTTGGATCTCTTGAATGGTGGTAAATACCGGGTCTGAGCCATCTTCTGTACAAGTAAAGGCTTCTGGCAGCTCAACACTGTCTAGTGAACCTAGCCCTTCAATACTGTCTTTTGGTAGCGATACCCATTGTGAAGCATCAAACGTCGCAGAAGGTGTTTGTGTCGCACGAACCAAAGTAACATCTTTGCCCCAGTCCACATCGCCCATCAAACCAACAACATCATGCACCGAACCATCTGCATTCAAGATAGCTAGCGGGTCGTCACCATTATGATTAGCCAATGAAGCATTTAGAATGTCAGCGACCGCCTTAATCTCATCACTAGCACTGGTATGAGCAACAACAAGCACTTCACCGGGCGCTAAAACGTGGCCATCTAAAGGTAAAGTGGCGCCCCATGATCCGTTGCCATTGGCAGACTTCGCCAGTGAGTAACCATCTAAGTTAATGCTGCTATCGCCGTTATTGGCGATCTCAACCGCTTTGTTGTAGCTGCCGCCTTCCACATATTGTGAAATAAACAAATCAGCGTGTGCGCTTGTGGTTAACAAGCTACCAATTGCCACTGCTAGCAATGAAGGTTTGTGTAAAAGAGCCATCCGTTTCACCTGAGTTCATCGAGTTATAGTCACTGCCATCTATGGGCAGTCATGTATTTTGTGGTAACTATCAGGTTTATTTATGAAAGGAATAAGTCAGTTGGCAAGAAAATGAGGAACTTATCACTTTGGAATCATCAATTGTTTGGCACGTTATATATTTCCAACATATATAGAAACGAGTGTAATTTTATAAAGCTTGAGGGTACCAAATAAGATCATCTGCACAGCATTACAGCGATGGATATGCTAGCTAAATACTGGGTAAATTATCAATTCAAACAAGGGGGTTTCGAGGAAGGCAAATGGAATGGGCATGAAAAAGCCCAAAGTAAACAACAGCTACTTTGGGCTCAAATTCTCAAGCGAGTTGTGTTAGTTCACCCTATGGGCGAGTAACAAAACCTACTGCTTCGTATGCTTTTTTCAGTGTCACTGCAGCACGTTCAGAGGCTTTTTCAGCACCGGCTTTCATTACTGCGTCCATGTAGGCACGGTCAGCACGGATACGGTGATATTCAGCTTGAATCGGCTCAAGCATCTCAACCAATGCTGCGCCTACGTCTTTCTTGAACGGACCGTACATTTCAACGCCTTGGTACTGCGCTTCGATCTCTTCGAACGTTTTACCTGTCGCTGCAGAGTACAGACCCATTAGGTTAGAGATACCCGCTTTGTTTTCCCAATCGTGAGCAATGCGTGGTGGTGTTTCTGCATCGGTTTGCGCTTTGTTGATCTTCTTGATGATCGACTTAGGTTCTTCTAGCAAAGTAATCACGTTCTTACGGTTGTCGTCTGACTTAGACATCTTCTTCGTCGCATCTTGCAGGCTCATTACACGTGCATTCACTGTTGGAATGTAAGGTTCTGGTACTTGGAAGATTGGCGTTTCAGGACCGTAGATGTTGTTGAAGCGAGTTGCGATATCACGCGCTAACTCTAAGTGTTGTTTCTGGTCGCTACCTACAGGCACTTGATGAGCACCGTAAAGCAGGATGTCTGCAGCCATCAACACTGGGTAGTCGTATAGGCCTACGTTTACGTCATTTGAGTGGCGTGCAGACTTATCTTTAAACTGAGTCATACGGCTCAGTTCACCCATTTGCGTGTAACAGTTAAGAAGCCAACCAAGTTGAGCATGCTCTGGTACGTGTGACTGAACAAATAGCGTGCTCTTCTTTGGATCAACACCGACAGCAAGACAGATTGCTAGTGCGTCTAGAGTCGCTTCATGCAGTGCTTTCGGGTCTTGGCGAACCGTAATTGCGTGAAGGTCTACAACACAGTATTGGCAATCGTAATCATCTTGCATCTGTTGCCATTGACGTAGAGCACCCAAGTAGTTACCGATACTTAGTTCACCAGATGGTTGAACACCACTCAATACGATGGGCTTGCTCATGGTTTTAATTCCTTTGCTTATTCGCTAAGTTTATTGAACGCTTAGCTTCTTAACTTAAATATAGAAAAGCCGCACAGCTCTTCTGTACGGCTCATCCAGTGTACTCATTGATAAGTATTTTGCTAGTAGGTTAGCTAACTTTTGTCCGCTTTATGCTGAAACTAGAACGACATCTAGTAATTGCGCGACGTTATCCGCGACATAGTCAGGGTTTGATGCTGAAATCGGCTCGCCGTGGTTATAACCGTAAGTCAGACCAAACGAGTGACAACCTGCATTCTTAGCCGCTTTAATGTCGTTGCTTGAATCGCCAACCATCAACATCTCTTCCGCTTTTACATTGTGCTTTTCTAGCAACCAGTTCAGAGCGACTGGGTTCGGTTTTTTCTCTGGGAAAGAGTCGCCACCCAACACATCAACAAAGTACTTATCAATACCGTGTTGCGCCAGTACGTCTGGTACAAACTTCGATGGCTTGTTGGTAACCAGCGCCATAGTGAAGCCGGCTTTATCCAGCTCAGCCAGCGTCTCTTTAACCGATGGGTAAAGGTGACTTAGCTTGTGACCGCCCTGCTCATAGAAATCATCAAACAGGATGCGTGCTTTTTTCAGTAGCTCTGGCTCTAGGCTTGGGTCAACCGTCAAGTTACGGCTGAGTGAACGTCCGATAAGAACATCAGCACCATTACCTACGTAGTCGCGAACTTGTTCTTCGCTCACTGAAGGGAAACCCAACTCCTGACAAGCTTGGTCAGCAGCAACGGCCAAATCAGGCACGCTGTCTAACAAGGTTCCATCCAAATCAAAGGCGATCAGTTTTATTGAGCTTAATGACATCTTACTTTCCTATTTATTATGTTCGTCTTATGAGTTGAGCTATAAGACGTAAAAAAGGGGCAAATTAGCCCCTTAATATTCAATCTATCTGTAGTTTTACGATTATGCGTTTACTTTTGCAAGCTCTGCACGCATCTCATCAATCACTTCTTTGTAATCTGGTTGATTGAAGATAGCTGAACCCGCAACGAACATATCTGCGCCCGCTTCTGCGATTTCACGGATGTTATCAACCTTCACGCCGCCATCAATCTCAAGGCGAATGTCACGGCCTGACTCATCAATCAGCTTACGAACAGCACGTAGTTTATCTAGCGTGTGCGGAATGAAAGATTGACCGCCGAAGCCTGGGTTCACAGACATCAGTAGAATCATGTCTACTTTGTCTAGGATGTAATCTAAGCAAGAAAGCGGCGTTGCAGGGTTAAGAACCACACCCGCTTTACAGCCGTGCTCTTTGATTAGCTGTAGAGTGCGATCGATGTGCTCTGAAGCTTCAACGTGGAAGGTAATCATTGATGCGCCGGCTTTAGCAAACTCAGGCACGATGCTGTCTACTGGCTTAACCATAAGGTGAACATCGATAGGAGCCGTAATACCGTAGTCGCGCAGCGCTTTACAGATAGGCGCGCCAAAAGTCAGGTTAGGTACGTAGTGGTTGTCCATCACATCGAAGTGCACAACATCAGCACCAGCTGCGAGTACTTTTTCTACGTCTTCACCAAGACGAGCAAAATCTGCAGACAAAATCGATGGAGCGATTAGAAAATCTTTCATACCAAACCTCTTAAGAGTGAGTAAATTGCGAATATCACCGCCTTGGTGACATCTCATACACAAGTACAAGACTCAATCCCAAGACTATTTGGTGTGCAATTCTACCTAAGCACCTAAGCAGATCCTAGCAGTTCGAAAGATTAGTTTAAGAAAGTATCCGTTGGTCACTCAATTTAATGAGTTTGGCGGATATTCTGACCATTACTGTTCAGCTGATGTGTGCTGCTGGTTTTTCTCTTTATGGAAAAGTGCCAATAGCTCATCAACTTTATTACGGCCAGCGCCATTACGGCTGATGGTGCGTTTCACCCTAACCACGTTCAACTCCGCACCATGATATAAGCGACGAGTTAATGTCGTATCGTGGTTTGAAATCAAAACAGGAATACCGCGTTCCATCGCTGCTTTTTCAGCAACATCCGCCAGTGCAGCTTGGTCATCTAAGCTAAAGCCATTACCTGCGTAAGAGGTAAAGTTAGCCGTGTTCGACAGTGGTGCGTATGGAGGATCGCAGTAAACCACACAGCCTTTGCGCGCGCGGCTAAAGGTTTCATGGTAGCCCTCACAGACAAAGGTGGCTTTTTTCGCTTTTTCGGCAAAAAACTCCAGCTCAGCTTCTGGGAAGTAAGGTTTTTTATAAGAACCAAATGGAACGTTAAAACCGCCCTTCTTGTTGTAGCGACATAGGCCATTGAAGCCAAATCGGTTCATATACAAGAAAGCCAACGAACGATACATGACGTTATCTGTACCATTGAACTCAGCACGAATATCTAAGAAGGCTTCTTTGCGGTTGTTCTCAGGACAGAACCAGCGCTTCGCTTCCGTGATATAAGTTTCAGGATCGGTTTTAAGTAGGTTGTACAGGTTGATAAGATCGGGATTGATATCTGCAAGCAGGTACTGTTCAAAGTCAGTATTCAGAAATACTGAGCCGGCACCGACAAACGGTTCTACCAATTTACGAGCAGGTGGCAGGTGACGTTGGATGTCTTCAACTAGGCCATATTTACCACCAGCCCATTTTAGAAAGGCACGCTGCTTTTTCATTTACTGCTCTATCTATCAACTCAAAAATAAGGCTGCGGAATGTAACATATTTTGAGGCTAAGCTCAGGGTTATTTCGCACGTTCTATCTCTCGATGTACTTGATTCATCGATTTTGCCCAAGGTTCCAACTGTTGAAGGGGTTTTGATAACGCACTTACCGCGTCTCTCGCCACTTGAATCGTTGGATAATCTTGATAAGTGATAATAAACCACTTGGTGTCGTTGCGAAGTGTTGGGTAAATACGAACCTTGTTCTCAAGGTCATACTCTTCAATGAAAGACTGTACGTCGTCCAATGAGGTCATCGCACTCAACTGCAAAGTATAAGCTCGCGGAGAGATAGCTTGTAACTCTTCGCGAGAAAATGAGAATGTGATTTTCTTAGTCGGTGGCGTGGACTGTGTTAGGTCTGTTGCTTCATCGGCTGAAGGCTGTGACTCCACTTTGTCTGCATCTGATTGCGAACTCACCGCGGCACCTGTGTTTTCTTCAACAGCAGCATCAATCGCACTGGTATCGGCACTTTCAGGTTTATCATCAAGCAAGGCATCAACCACATCAGAGGTGATTACGACACGCTGCTGATCTTGTTCGACTTCTCCAACACTCGCGGTATCTTCAACGACAGTCGGTGGCAAAGATGAGCTGTCGTCATCAGCACCTTGATAACTCATGTCAGCTTCGGCTTCAGAATCGTCCATTCCGTCGATTCCAGCTTGCTCGGTACCACTTTCCACTTCAAAAGTTGGGATAGCTGTCTGTTCAATCGGAGCGATAAGAGATTGCGCTTTATCGTCAGGGGTTGGTTGACTGAACATCCACCAATAACCACCACCAATTAAAATCAACAGCAAGGCCACCACAATCGCGATATTGATGGGTGAGCCAATAATTGAGCGAATAATAATCCTTTTTTCCACTTTCAATTCTCCTAAAGCCATTAACTCACCGGGCAGAGGTTGCGCTTTATTAAACGCACGTCGCACGCAAGTTTCAGACTCATCATCAACATATCGAATCACCAGTGATTCAAAGAAATGTTCAGCTTCTGGTTGCGAAAGGTCATCGATCTCAAGATCGATAGGTTTGTGTTGTTGACCGTAGCTCAAACGCGTTAATAACGTATCTAAGTGGCCAGGTTCCGAGAAGAGAACGATATTGATCGTCCATTGAGGGTTTGATTGAGCTTCCAGTACCAACATCCATAATTCGGATACCAATAGCTCAGAAAGTCGTTGGGCATCATCAACGACGATAACCACATTACACGGTTCTCCATCCAGTAACCTTGTTAGGCTATCCGATAAAGAATCATGTTGATTAAACAGGGGATCAGAAACAATTTGGCTAAGAATGAGCGCACGGCGTTGTTGATCGTCTTGGCTTGGATGACAAAGCAGTAAACACTGATTTTTTTCTGTCGACCATGCTTCAAGATAACGCTGAGCCAACCAAGATCGGCCAGAGCCAGCTTTGCCCGCCACCGTCACAAGGTTTGAACCAAAGTTAGTCAAAAGCTGTAAGCGCTCTAACAGCTCAACTTGAGATTCTAACTCTAATACTCTTAATTCATGAGCCAAACTCATTGGGGATCCCTACTGATAAGATCGATCAGTAAAACGCTTCAGTTGCCTAGAGTTTAGCTAGGCAACCTCACAACCAAATTTAAAGAGTACGGCAGAAATCGATCGCTTGTTTAATGATGTCTTGAGGCACATCAGCAACCACTTCAGCAGTACCAATACTTGTTGGTAATACCAAACGCAACTGACCAGACAGCACTTTTTTATCGCGCATCATGTGCTTCATAAAGTCTTCAAAAGACATGCTTTCTGGCGTATGGATTGGTAGTTTCGCATTCTTGAGTATAGAAATAATTCGCTCAAGTTGCTGCTGAGAGATCAGTCCCTGTAATTGAGCTGTTTTAGCTGCCATTACAGTGCCTGACGACACAGCTTCACCATGTAGCCAATTACCATAGCCTAGTTCTGCTTCAATCGCATGACCAAATGTATGACCTAGGTTCAATAACGCTCTGATTCCTGACTCTTTTTCATCTAGAGCCACCACTTCAGCCTTAATTGCACAACAACGAGCAATCGCGGTAATCAGTGCTTCTTCATCAAGTTGATAAAGTTTCTCTAGATTCTGCTCCAACCAATCAAAGAAGGCTTCATCGTAAATGATGCCGTATTTGATCACCTCAGCAATGCCCGCTGCAAACTCACGCTCTGGAAGCGTTGATAAACAGTTGGTATCGATGATCACAGATTTCGGTTGGTAAAAAGCGCCGATCATATTCTTACCAAGAGGATGGTTTACTGCGGTTTTACCACCAACAGAAGAGTCCACTTGAGAAAGAAGGGTCGTCGGGATTTGAATGAAATCAATACCGCGCTGGTAACAAGAGGCAGCAAAACCGACCAAGTCACCGATAACACCACCTCCTAAAGCAATCACCACCACATCGCGGCTGTAATTTCCTTCAAGCATGTAGCTCATCACTGAATTGAACGTTTCAAGGGTTTTGTACTGTTCACCGTCTGGCAGCTCGAGAAGAGATGTCTGACAGCCGACTTGATCCAATAGCGATAAAATTTTATCAGCATAAAGAGGCGCTACTGTCACATTACTGATAACAACAACTTTCTGCTTACCTGATAAAAAAGAAAGGTACGCCGGGTCTTCAAATAACCCGGCGCCAATAGAGATAGGGTAGCTACGCTCAGCTAGATTGACCGTAATCCGTTCCATGGGTTTGCTCTCCGAAAAAATGAACTTAACGTTCTTCTAGCATTTTTACGATCTGGTTGGCTACCACTTTTGCACTTTGGTCGTCAGTACGAACTGTGTAGTCCGCCACTTCTTCGTATAGTGCGTTGCGAGATACAGCTAGATCTTCTAGCACATCACGCGGGTTGTCTGTTTGAAGTAGAGGGCGTTTCTTGTCGCGGTTAGTGCGAGCAAGTTGCTTTTCAATTGTTGTCTCTAGGTATACAACAATGCCTCGTGCAGATAGACGGTTACGGTTTTCTTTGCTCAACACTGAACCACCACCTGTCGCAAGAACAATACCTTGTTCTTCTGTCAGATCATTGATTACAGATTCTTCGCGCTTACGGAAACCTTCTTCGCCCTCAACATCAAAAACCCATGCGATGTCTGCGCCAGTGCGCTCTTCGATCACAGTGTCAGAGTCTAGAAACTCCATATGAAGTTGGGAAGCTAGGTGTCTACCAATTGTACTTTTGCCGGCGCCCATTGGGCCAACAAGAAAAATATTGCGTTTCTCAGCCATGTTTTTAGCAGTAATTTACAACGTTAATTCAATGACATCGCCACAAGGTAGGTCAGTACAAGTACTGAAATTAAAAGGCCCGTGGCACCGATTCCTCACAGATAATTCGTGATAAGACCCGAAATTATCAAGGTTAGGTGCCACTAATGCAACTTTATTTTTAATCTAATTGTTCATTACTGAATCACAACTTTGGGTGTGACAAAAATAAGTAGTTCACTTTTACCCACATTTTCATAGCTGCGACGGAACAATGCGCCCAAAACTGGCAGGTCCCCCAACAGAGGAACTTTATCCACTGTACTGCTCACGCTGTGCTGAAATATCCCGCCAAGCACGACAGTTTCACCATTATTAACAAGCACTTGCGTACCTATTCTTTGCGTATCAATGGCGACCGCTTCACCGGTTCCAGTTTTTACCACTTGCCCTGGCCTATCTTGAGTCACGCTCAAATCCAATACCAAACGATTATCGGGCGTGATCTGCGGTGTCACCTTAAGACTCAACACGGCTTTCTTAAATGCAACCGACGTAGCGCCACTTGAAGATGACTCTAAGTAAGGAATTTCAGTACCTTGCTCAATATAAGCCGGCTTTTTATTGGTGGTGATTAAGCGTGGACTAGAAATGATTTCAGCTTTTGACTCTTGTTGCAGTGCCGACAGTTCAAGATCGAGTAAGGTATCTGAACCCAGTTTGGCCACCTGAAACGCAATACTCGAGGCGTTCGGCGATGTTGCCCCTAAATTGACGTTGAGATAGTCATCAATCACGCTGCTGCCGCTATCGTCGTCATACGGCGTAATCGCTGATGGGTGGTTACCTTCGATTGAGCCACCAACGGTGAAGCTTCCGTTGGTTGAGGAAACGCCCCAGCGCACGCCAAGCTCATCAAGATTACCCTCAGTAACCGTGACAATACGTGCCTCTATCTGTACCTGCTTCACGGGAATGTCTAACGATTCAATGATGCCTCGGATCACGGCAATGTTTTCTTCCAATTCACGAATGAGCAGTGAGTTGGTGCGCTCATCAATGGTAATCGAACCACGATCGGACAACATGCTGACCGCACCTTCACCTCCAATCATGTCAGCGATGTCGGTGGCTTTAGCAAAGTTAATCTTGATGATTTCCGATTTAAGCTCCCCTAACTCCTCTTCTAAGCGCGATTTCTCTAACGCTTGTTGCTCTCGAAGGTCGAGCTCCGCTTTCGGCGCGACCAAGATAACATTGCCATCAACACGCTTATCCAAGCCTTTAACTTGCAAGATAATGTCGAGAACTTGCTGCCAAGGTACGCCATCTAAGCGTAACGTCAGGTTTCCGGCTACCGAATCAGACACCACGAGATTGAAGTCGTTGTAATCGGCAATCAGTTGCAGGACATTTCGTACCGGGATATCCTGGAAGTTAATCGATATCAGCTTGCCCTCTTTCTCTAGAACGCTTTTTTCTTTGGTCGCTTCATCGAGCACCGGTTTGCTGATCACCACCTCAATAAAGCGCCCCTTTAGGTTGTATTCATACTGATAGTCATTGCTAATCGTCGCTAGAAGCCGAGTGCTTGGTGTCTCTTTATAGACTTCAATGCCTTCAACCAAGGTAGCGAAATCCTTCACATCCAGCAGGTAGAGCTTGTCATCATCAACTTGAGTATTGATTAGCTCGATACTTAACCCTTCCTGAGCTCGTTGAACATCCACCACTGCTGTGCTGGTCGCCAGCTCAATAATGATGACGGCGTCTTTATCCTTATTGACCCTAAAATCAATATTCTCCAATTTGTTCGGTAAGCTCTCGGCATGGCTGAGCACGCTAACAACCAACATCACAGACACAGCAAAACCTTGTAGAGCCTTGCTCACTAATCCACTTATTCCTTTAATCATATTTACATCTCATATCCACATCATGTGACATTGGTTTACTTCAGAGCCAGCCTAACGTTGCGCTTATGCCAACAACCTAAGCCATCTGGAAGAGTTTCATTAATCTGAACGTATTGGCTCGTCACCTTAGTAACTCGGCCATTGTTTAAGCCGATAAACTGGCCTTTCTTGACGTTTACCACGTTGCCTTTGGGTGTTTGCACTAAGCCAAACACGCTTGAGCCACTGCCCATCACGCCTCTTAAACGAAGCTTACTCAGCGGGTACTTCTCTAACTTGCCATTACGAGAACGGGCGCTGGGTTGCCAACAGTCTTTCTTAACCAAGGGTTGGTTTTGCACAATGGCTTCTTTAGGCAGTTCAAAGGGAGGACGCAAAGATCGACGCTGATAAGTCGCCGCCGTGAATTCAGTTGCTGGGACAAGTTGCTCGACATCTTTTCTCGCCTTGGCTTCAACCTGCGCCACAAAATCTTGCAGTGAGTCTTGATTAGCTTTGCAGCCTGACAACGCAAGCATCAATACGATTGAGTAAAACGCGCTATTGGGTTTCATCATTAACCTCCGATTTAAACTGGTAGGTATAAGCTCGAACCCTAAAGTGCAGCGTGCTACTTTCTTGACTGACTCGCTGCCAATTCACATCATCAAAGCTAATAATACGCGGCAGCTTGGCGATGGCAGCAGAGAAGTCACCAATCTCGTGATAGTCACCTGTCAGCTCTATATTGAGAGGCAATCGATAGAGAAACTCCTTATTCTGCTTTTGCCCCCAATCGATTCGTGTGAAGGTCAGCGAGTTATCCAAGCCGAGCTCATTCACGGAGGCCAACATGCTCGCTAACTCCTTTTGAACGGGCAGCTGCTCTAATAGATAATCGTAGCGACTAGTTAGCTCATCCAACTGGCTCTGCAACTTAGGCAAGGCTGCAACCTTATTCGCCTTTATCCTCAAGGTCGTTTTTAAGGTCTGCTCCTGTTGCTTCATCTGTTTCAGTTCCTCGTCGAGCGGCAGCAGATACAGCCAAGTGCCAACACCTTGGATTAACACCATCAACACCAGAATCACGAGAAGCTGAGGCAACAATGGCCATTCGGTGATCTCATCAACATCGAGATCTTGCAAGCTCATCCTGTTTTGCCTACTAATCCTATTTTGAAGGTTAGCCATGATGCCCCCCCTTATCTTTTCTGCTCGCGGTTGTGTTTTCTAAAGACACAGGGCTAAACACAAAAGAGACCTTGAAGGTCTGAAACTCTTTATTGAAGCGCTTGCGGTTATGAACGATAGAGTGCATCTCGACCCCTTTCAAAGAATCTGAACGTTCGAGGTTGTCCAACATGGTGGCGAGACGAGCAGTGCTGTCGCTGATGCCCGACATTTCAATCTCCTGACCATTCATCTTTATCTTGTCGACATAGACACCCTCTGGAATCAGCTCCGGCATCAAGTTCATGAAGTCGGTGGTCTTATTACGGCCAAGCTGCAGCGACTCAACCACATCAAGTCGAGTCAGAATGGCTTTGTGTTCTTGCTCTGCGACTTTTAACGACTGAATTTGTCGGTCGAGCTCAGCAATGTACTGATTGAGGTAATTGAGGCGAGCTTGCTGCTTGGCTTGTTGATCGTGAAAATAGTGACCAACCGCCCATTGCCCTATAAGCGCAATGATGACGCCAAGAATGACCAGATGGATAAAACGCTTCTTGTGCTGAGCACGAATCTCATCACGCCACGGCAGCAGGTTAATTTGATGCAACATGCTTCTCTCCCTGCCACTTGAGCCCACTCATCGCCATACCCGCCGCGATACCAAAGTGTTGCCAGTCAATCGGCAGTCGGCGTCTCTTGGCGACCTTATTCTCAAATAAAGACAAAGGATTCAATGACTCGCAGCTCAACTGAAAATGGCGTTCTAGCTCTTCGGTTACCATAGGGATGCTGGCGCCCTCGCCCATCAACCAAATCCCTGAGATAGGTTGCTGCGCATTTCCCGATGAATAGAGCTGCAATTGACGCTTGAGCTTCTCAATCAGGTTAACAATGAATTGATGTGTCTCTTCCATAGTACCGAACACGCTCTCGATATCACTCGGGTCATCTGAGCTGCGAAGATCTTGAGTGCCAAAGGCGATGTCTTTATAGAAAGGCGCCGAATTCTGCGGGATAACCCCTAGCGAGGTTTGGTCGATTCCAACATCCACTAGCAACCAGTTTTTCTTATCGGGATACAGGCGCGAGGCCAATTGCCAGATATTAAGTAGCCCATGCGCCTGTGTATCCACCACCAAAGGTTTGAAGCCAGCCTTGGTTAATGCATCCGCTCGGCTATCCACAACTTCTTTACGAGTGGCGTATACCTGATAACTGCTTGTCGAACCTTTACCAAATCGTTTGTCTTCCAGCTTTACAAAATCTAAACTCAGCTCCTCGATAGGAAAGGGAGATTGATGGGCGAAGGTTTGATAGATAGAAAACTCTTTTTCTCTGTCTTCTAACTCACTCTCTATTTGCAGTACTTTGCTGATCACCGTGTTATCAGGTACCGAAATGGCGACGTTGCGACAGCCAAAAGGCAGTCCTTTCCTAAGTTCTTTAAGTTTCTTAACAGTTTTCTGATACTCCAAAGTATGGTTAGCTGTAAAAATGTCGTCCGAAATCGGCAGCTCTTTGTATCCCACTAGGGCATACAACTCCCCCACGGGTTTTAGTACCACGGCTTTGATGCTGTGATGATTTATATCTATACCTGTAATTAATGATGAACCCATGTGACCTAGCTCCTGAAGTGCCAAGCATTTCGTTGATTATCTAGGGGTTGTGATTATTAGTTAAATAAGCGTTAATAAACGAAAGCTAAGTTTTTAGCCTAGAGTACAAGGGTTTGCTGCTTATCAGCCTTAACTAATCAGGGATTATCCGGTGAAGTTCATAAAGCGATTATTCATATTTACATTGATTTGCATGATTCTTGGAGTCAGTACAATTTTCGGGTTTTATTTTTACGTAAAACCAGAGTTGCCTGATGTTGCCACTTTGCGCGACGTAGAACTCCAAACGCCGATGCAAGTCTTCAGTCAAGACGGTAAGCTGATCTCTCAATTTGGTGAAAAGCGTCGTAATCCAGTCACTTATGACGAGATTCCTCGCCACTTAGTTGAGGCTCTGATTGCCACCGAAGATAGCCGTTTCTATGAACACCCAGGTATTGACCCAATCGGTATCACACGTGCAGCACTCGTGGTTGCAATGTCGGGTTCAGCCAAACAAGGTGCTAGTACCATTACTCAGCAGCTTGCGCGTAACTTCTTCTTATCTAATGAGAAAAAGATTATGCGTAAGATCAAAGAGATCTTCATTGCGATCCACATTGAGCAACTTCTTAGTAAAGAAGAGATCATGGAGCTTTACGTCAACAAGATCTTCCTTGGTCACCGTTCGTATGGTTTTGGCGCGGCAGCACGTGTTTACTTCGGTAAAGATCTTCCTGATCTCACGCTGAGTGAAATTGCGACCCTTGCGGGTATGCCAAAAGCACCTTCGACAATGAACCCTATTTACTCTGTTGAGCGCGCGACTAACCGTCGTAACGTTGTATTGCGTCGTATGTTAGACGAGAAATACATCACTCAAGCAGAGTTCGATGACGCTCGTAGCGAAGAGCTTATCTCGAAATACCACGGTGCAGAGATCGAACTGAGCGCGCCATATGTTGCTGAAGTTGCACGTGCTTGGATGGTGGAACGCTATGGTGAAGAAGCTTATACATCAGGCATGAAGGTCTACACGACCGTTGATTCGAAACTGCAAAAAGCAGCGAACCAAGCCGCAATTAAGAACCTACTTGGCTACGATGAGCGTCACGGCTACCGTGGTGCTGAAAAAGTATTGTGGCAGACTGCGCAATCAGCGTGGGATCAAGAACAAATCGTTAAACACCTTAAGTCTCAACCAACCTATGGTGACCTAGTCCCTGCTGTTGTTACCGCGGTTGATTCGAAAAGTGCTCAAATTTGGGTTAAGAACCAAGGTGAAGGCACTATCGAATGGCAAGGCATGAACTGGGCGCGTAAATTCCTAACGGATAACCGCCAAGGACCAGCGCCTTCTCAAGCGAAAGAAATTCTGGAGGTTGGTGAACAAATCTGGGTTCGCCATGAAGCCGTTACCGGCGATGAAGTCTCTGAAGAGCCGACAGAAGAGTCAGCGACTGCAGAATCAGAAACACCGATTGTATGGCGACTAAGCCAAGTACCGAATGCGAACACAGCATTTGTTGCAATGAACCCGAACAACGGCGCGGTATTGTCGATGGTCGGTGGCTTTAACTTTGTCCACAACAAGTTCAACCGTGCAACGCAATCTATTCGTCAGGTGGGTTCTGGTATCAAACCCTTTATCTACTCAGCAGCGATTGAGAAAGGCTTAACGCTAGCCTCACTGATCAACGATGCACCGATTAACCAATGGGATAAGAGCCAAGGTACCGCATGGCGACCAAAGAACTCGCCACCGACTTACGTGGGTCCAACTCGTTTACGTATTGGCTTAGCTCAGTCTAAAAACGTAATGGCGGTACGTGTACTGCGCGAAGTAGGCCTAGATGATACTCGTAACTACCTAACTCGATTTGGTTTTGATATTGACGAAGTGCCTCGTTCAGAGACCATTGCTCTGGGTGCGGGTAGCTTAACGCCAATGAAAGTAGCTCAAGGTTACTCAGTATTCGCTAATGGCGGCTACTACGTTGAACCTTTCTACATCAGTCGCATTGAGACACCATTTGGTGAGACTGAATTTGAAGCGACACCAAAAGTGGTTTGTAAAGACGATTGCCAACAGCAAATGACCTCAGACCCAATGGCTGATGAGTTTGCAGAGCAAGATGTGGATGCCAAAGTACAATACGCACCTCAAGTTATCTCTGAACAGAACGCATTCCTTGTTCGTGAAATGATGTACAGCAACATCTGGGGTGGCGGTGATTGGAGCGCTGGCACTGGTTGGAACGGTACTGGTTGGCGTGCACAACCGTTGAAGCGTCGTGACATTGGCGGAAAAACGGGTACCACCAACGATTCTAAAGATACTTGGTACAGCGGCTACGGCCCTGGCATGGTGGCTACGGTATGGGTTGGTTTTGATAACCACAACCGCAACCTAGGCCGTACTAAAGCGAACTCGAACCTTGGTAAAAATCAGATTACTGGTGCAGAAGCTGGCGCGAAAACAGCAGAACCTGCATGGGTTGATTTTATGGGTACGGCGTTAGCGGGTGTTCCTGCTGAGCGTAAAGAAATTCCGGAGAACATCGTCCGTGTTCGAATCGACCGTGAAACTGGCTTACTGACCAACAAGTTCGATAGCTCATCAATGTTCGAGTACTTCGAGAAAGGCACAGAGCCAACCGAGTACATCACTGAACGTTTCAATGATGACATCTACTCAACCTCATCAGGTGAAGCAGTAGAAGAACTGTTCTAACTAAGGTTTGTAGAACCTAGTAACATGAACCAACAAAAAGGGTTGATATGCATTCATATCAACCCTTTTTTTATATCTATATCTGACCAGACTAGGCTCTAAATTCAAGCGCTAAGCCGTCTTCTCCAGTTGAGTTCGAATCGTCTCAGCCAATTGCTCGAAACGTCCCTTCAATGGAGAGCCCGGACGGTAGGCAACAACAATGCGACGTGAAGGTGTTGGATTCACAGCAGGTACGTAACACACACCGTCTTTCTGCTTCTCTTTCGGCACCGATAGCTGAGGAAGCAAGGTAATCCCCGCCCCCGCCGCGACCATGTTACGCAGCGTTTCTAAGCTGGTTGCCTTAAAGCGCTCATCATCTTTGGCGCCCGCAGCAAAACAGAAGCCCAAGGCTTGGTCTCTCAAACAGTGACCGTCACCTAGCGCAAGTACGGTTTGTCCATTTAGCTGCAGCATATCGACAGTATCTTGCTGAGCCCACTCGTGGTCACATGGAACGGCAACACTTAACGGCTCGTCATACACATCGATCTCTTTGAACACCGCCGTTTCATCAACCGCAGCCAGTACTAAGCAATCAAGCTTGCCATCTTCAAGTTGGCTCACTAACTGATGGGTCTGAGCTTCATGCAGGTAAAGCTCAAGATCTGGGAAGCTCTCTTTAAGATGAGGAACAATCTTAGGCAAGATGTAAGGACCCACGGTTGGAATAAAACCAATGTGCATTGGCCCCGTCATCGCTTCACCGTGTCCACTCGCCATATCTTTAAAAGTTTTCACTTCATTGAGAATACGCTTGGCTTGTTCAACAAGTTGTAACCCTGATTCTGTAAATATCACCTTCCTTGGACTACGCTCGGTTAACTGAAGTCCAATTTCATCTTCGAGTTTGCGTATTTGACCGCTTAGTGTCGGCTGACTGACAAAGCACGCTTCTGCCGCTTTTCGGAAGTGTTTATGCTCTGCGAGCGCCACCAAGTATTCAAAGTCACGAATGTTCATGATCAGTCTCTTACCTCAGGTTTTAATAAGAACAAGGGTTCTAATAGAAACATTTAAAAGAAAAATGCTCTTGATAGAATTTACCTATCAAAACCATAACATCAAACGATTAGAGCTATCAAAGGATTTATCTAATAATGGGCTCAACGAAACGAAACAGAGCGAAGAAAAACGTTAAGCTCTGATAGAACAAAATTAAAAATACTATTTAAGGAAATCAATATGTTTGCATCTAAAGAAGGTCAATCAATCCCTCAAGTAACATTCCCAACTCGCCAAGGTGATGCATGGGTTAACGTAACTACTGAAGAGCTATTCAAAGACAAGACAGTTATCGTATTCAGCCTACCAGGTGCGTTTACGCCAACATGTTCGTCAAGCCACCTACCTCGTTACAACGAGCTACACTCTGTATTCAAAGAAAACGGTGTTGATGACATTCTGTGTGTTTCAGTAAACGACACATTCGTAATGAACGCTTGGAAAGCAGACCAAGAAGCGGAAAACATCACCTTCATCCCAGATGGTAACGGTGATTTCACAGACGGCATGGGTATGCTAGTTGAGAAAAACGACATCGGCTTCGGCAAACGTTCATGGCGTTACAGCATGCTGGTTAAAAACGGCGTGGTAGAAAAAATGTTCATCGAAGAAGACGTACCAGGCGACCCGTTCAAGGTTTCTGATGCAGATACTATGCTTAACTACCTTGCTCCTGAGCACAAAGAGCAAGAGTCAATCACAGTATTCACTAAGCCAGGCTGTCCTTTCTGTATGAAAGCAAAACAGAACCTAATCGACAAAGGTCTGAACTACGAAGAAGTGGTTCTAGGTAAAGATGCAACAACAGTAAGCCTACGTGCAATCTCTGGTCGCACTACCGTTCCTCAAGTATTCATCGGTGGCAAACACATCGGTGGTAGTGAAGAACTAGAAACTTTCCTAGGCTAATCGCTTCATCGCCGATATAGGCTTAGAAGTATCAGCTAACCCACCCTCTTGTGGGTTAGCTATTCCAAACACTCTTATCTGAGTTTTGGGAAAAAGAATATAGCTGGTGACTCGCCTGTCTTTTACTAACCTATAGTTAGCAATAAAAGCAGAGTCACAAGCTAAACCTAATAAAACAGAATCACAAAACTGACCCGCAATCCTGACTCTCAAAAAATCATCAGAGTTGGAGGGGTTCGTTCAAACCAAATTTAGCCATTGCGAGAAAATTATTATGAAACAAGTCAATGTAGATGTAGCAGTTATCGGGGGCGGTACGGCAGGTTTAGGTTCTTACCGCGCTGCAAAAGCACACACTGACAGTGTCGTGATGATTGAAGGTGGCCCTTACGGTACAACCTGTGCTCGTGTTGGTTGTATGCCATCTAAACTGCTTATTGCAGCTGCGGAAAGCGTACACCAAATCGAGAAAGCTCCGGCTTTTGGCGTTCACCCACAAGGTGATATCGTGATTAACGGCCGTGAAGTGATGAACCGAGTGAAGTTTGAGCGTGACCGTTTTGTTGGTTTTGTTTTAGAAGGTGTTGATGAAATCCCAGAGCAAGACAAGATCTCTGGCTACGCAAAGTTCTTAGATGACAACACACTACAAATTGATGACCACACGGTTGTCACCGCTAAGCGTATTGTTATCGCGACCGGTTCTCGCCCTGCATACCCTGCCGTTTGGAATGAGCTTGGCGATCGCCTGATCATTAACGACGACGTGTTCAGCTGGGATGATTTACCAGAATCGGTTGCGGTATTTGGCCCTGGTGTTATTGGTCTTGAGCTTGGTCAGTCACTGCACCGCTTAGGTGTGAAGACCAAACTGTTCGGTTTGGGTGGTCAAGTTGGCCCAGTAACTGATCCAGAGATCATGGCTTATGCAGATAAAGCTTTCAATGAAGAGTTCTATCTCGATGCCGACGTGAAAATCGAAAGCATGAAGCGCATTACCACTGAATCGGGTGAGCCACGTGTCGAAATCCAGTTCATCAATAAACAAGGTGAATTAGAAACTAACGTCGTTGAATACGTACTAGCAGCAACAGGTCGTCGCCCTAACACTGACAAGCTTGGCTTAGAGAATACCTCTCTAGAGCTTGATGAACGTGGTGTGCCAATCGCAGACCACTACACGCTACAAACATCACTACCATCAATATTTATCGCTGGTGATGCGAGTAACCAACTGCCTCTACTGCATGAAGCAGCAGACCAAGCTCGTATTGCGGGTGACAATGCAGGTCGCTTCCCAGAGATTCGTGCAGGCCTACGCCGCTCTAAAATCTCGGCAGTATTCTCTGACCCGCAAATCGCGATGGTTGGTGAAACCTACAAAGAGATCACCACACGCTTAGGCACATGTGGCTGTTTCGCAACGGGTGAAGTGTCTTTCGAAAACCAAGGTCGTTCACGAGTGATGCTTCGCAACAAAGGTATTCTGCACGTATACGGCGAGCAAGGCACAGGCCGCTTCCTTGGTGCTGAGATGATGGGACCAAACGCAGAACACTTGGCTCACTTATTAGCATGGGCACACCAGAACAAGATGACGGTTTCTGAGATGCTAGACATGCCGTTCTACCACCCAGTAATCGAAGAAGGTGTACGAACAGCGCTACGTGACCTGAATGCGAAACTGCACCTAGGTCCAGAGATGGTGAAACACTGTCTGGATTGTGGCCCGGGCTGTTAATCTCAGACTAGCGCCAGTCAATTAGCAGTTAACAAACGTTAGATACTAAAAAGGAAAGCCATTGGCTTTCCTTTTTGTTTTTGGCAACGAGCAAACTATAGATTCCCGATTACGCTCCTTCGTCGCTAACGGGAATGACGTAACTTTTAACGCACATCTGAGCCGAAGCCAATCAGTGTGATGGTCGTTTTAAAAACGCATCTAAGCTGAAGCAGACCAAAGTGACGCATCAGCTAAACCAAAACTAAACTCGTCATTCCAGAACCGAGGGACGAGGTATCTGGAATTTCTTGAAGCTATTGCGTCACTAAAAGCTTTAAGCAATTACTTCTCAGCAGCAATCACAGAGATCTCAACAAGTAGCGCTTCGCGAGCCATGTCGCCTGTCACACATGCGCGAGCTGGAGCGTGACCTTCTGGAACCCATGCATCCCAAACTGCGTTCATTTCTTGGAAGTCTTTCATGTCTTTCAAGTAAATCGTTGCTGACAGCATGTGCTCTTTGTCGCTGCCTGCTTGCTCAAGTAGCGCTTCTACTTTATCTAACATGGTTTGAGTTTGTTCAGTGATGTCTTTAGTTGCATCAGCACAAACTTGGCCACATAGGTAGATAGTACCGTTGTGTTTAACAATACGGCTCATACGTTGCTTGGTTTCTTGGCGCTCAATCATCGACTTTCTCTCTCTGTGTCACCGTGATCCAATATCTTGTGACGTGTTATTATCAGGGCAACAAGCATAACGCGAATCAAACCCAAGATGACATGCATTCATTGCAATAAAAGTGAAAAAATCCGTAACAAGCTCGGTCGCTGCCAGCGTTGCATGAATCAGCTGATGGTGTTGTCGATTTTGAGTTGGGGAGTATGGTGGCTGTTTTTCAGAGAAGACCCAAAAACCATCAATGCCATCGCGTTGATGATGGCCGCTTTCGCGTTCAGTGGCTTGCTGTCGTTGCATTGGGTCATGAAGTTTGTGGTGCTACCGTTAAAGGGCAAAAAACGTTAGCTGGAAGTCTTTATTGGATAAAGAGTAGTGATTAGAGACAGGGCTAAACAATCCGATAATTCATCATAATTTTCGAGCTATTGTCATTTCCCGAACAGCAGATAGAAAAAAGCCCCAGAACCAATCGATTCTAGGGCTTTCTTAGAAAATTCTAAGAAAAAGCAGTGGTACTTTAATAGACCGGGCTTTTCTTAGTTTGTTCCCAAAAAAGATCAAATTTTTGATCTTTTTTTTAGGAGCTATAAAATCAATGCCTTATGCAACATTAACCTTAGCAATTATCTGCTCTACCAAGTTCACTTCCAATGCCACTTCATCACACGCATGTTGACGAGGACACTGGTCACAATCTTTCAGTACCTTCTCAGGCAGCAGAGATTTCGATGTTGGTAAGAAATCATGCTTCATAAAGAACTCTGGAGTACGAGTCAGCACAAACACCTTCTTGATGGCCATTTGTCGCGCTTTCTCAACCAAGTGCTGCACAATTGCGGTACCCTGCCCTTGACCTTGCCAGCCAGCTTCGACACCCAGTGAACGGATTTCCGCTAGGCCAGAGTCATACACATAGAGTGATGCACAACCTGTCACCTCACCATGATGCTCTGCGACCGCAAACGAGCCAATATCACGCACCAGTTCATTACGAGAACGAGGTAGGTTTTCACCCATGTTCGCCCAGTAAGCGACCATACCTTCCAACGCTTCAATATCGGTCAGACGAGCAGGACGAACCTTGACGATGGACGTATCACGCTGTGATAAACGTTTCTCAGCTTGGTCAACCGCGTAAGCCACTTGCTGTGGAGATACACCGCCTAGCGCGCTACGTTTTTCAAGACACGATTCAATGGTCAGGATGTCATACACATCTTCCTCAATCACCTCAGAGAACTCTTTCATCTCTGCGATGGTTAATTCTTCTAATGCACAGCCTTTAGCAATCGCCGCCACTACCGTCACACCAACAATATGGTGAGCTTCACGGAAAGGAATCCCTTTCGCTACTAGGTAATCAGCCAATTCAGTTGAGTTCGCGTAGCCTTGTTTCGCGGCTTCAAGTGTACGTTCGCCGTTCACTTTAATGCCGTCAAAACAGAGTGCTGCCATTTCCATACAATCATTCCAAGTATCTAAAGCGTCGAACAGACCTTCTTTATCTTCTTGCATGTCTTTGTTGTACGCCAAAGGCAGAGCTTTTACTGTCATCATCATTGCCGCTAATGAACCGTAAACACGGCCAGTTTTGCCACGGATAAGCTCTAGCGCATCTGGGTTTTTCTTTTGTGGCATCAGAGATGAACCTGACGTCACGGTATCCGCTAACTCGATGAAGTTTGATTCACCTGAGTTGTAGAAAATCATATCTTCTGCAAGACGCGAAAGGTGAAGCATAGAGATAGAAGCAATCGACATTAGCTCCATCACATGGTCGCGGTCAGAAACTGAATCTAGAGAGTTGCGCGTTGCACGACGGAAACCTAAGTTGTGAGCTAACTCTTCACGGTCCATCGGGTAAGCTGTTCCAGCAAGGGCACCAGAACCCAGCGGACATGTGTCTAGACGCTTAATCGCATCATTCAAACGTGAATAATCACGCTCAAGCATTTCAACGTAAGCCAAGCACCAGTGAGCAAAAGTTACCGGCTGAGCACGTTGTAAGTGAGTGTAGCCAGGAAGCACGGTTTCTTGATGCTGAGAAGCAACGTTCACCATTTGGCTTTGTAGGCGATCCAATGCCAGTAGCAGTTGGTTACCTTGCTGACGACACCATAGTTTCAGGTCTGTCGCCACTTGGTCGTTACGAGAACGGCCAGTGTGAAGTTTTTTGCCCAAGTCACCGACTTTGCCGATAAGTTGCTGCTCAACCCAGCTGTGAATATCTTCTGCATCAGAACGTAGAATCTGTTCAGGATCTTCCATCACCTCAAGTTTTAGCTCATTCAGCGCTAACTCAAGCTTCTGTTGCTCTTCTTCTGTTAATACGTTGACCGACAGTAGAGCTTTAGACCAGGCAATTGAGCCCACAATGTCTTGCTCAGCCAATCGGTAATCAAAACGAAGAGAATCGTTAAAATCTTTGAACCGGGTGTCTGCTGCTTGGGTAAATCTACCGCCCCATAATGCCATTGTGTATCTCCTAATTGCACAGTGCTCACTGTTTTTGCAAATGATAATTCTGATTAAGATTCAGTATTTTTCTGATGGTTTAAACTTACGGCAATTCAAAATGAAAATAAAGTATTAATTCATTATTTTCACATATTTATTCACCAACAGTTCAATCCATTGATTATTTTTAGCGTGGAGCGCGAATTATATGCCATCCGATAGGAAAAACCGAAGCTGATTTATTAGGCAAATAGAAAGTCAAAAGCCCACTCACTAATCAATAGTGAATGGGCTTTGCATAATAATGTCTGTTTACTAACCTTCAATCTTTCATCAAAGGCTAGCTCACTAACTCATTGTTAGGATTACTTTTGGCTATTCAAAGCACGGATACGGCTTGATAGCGAGTAAAGGCGGATGAAGCCTTCAGCATGGCTTTGGTCGTAAACTTCATCTTCACCAAAGGTTGCAAACTCTTCTGAGTACAGGCTGTTGTCAGAACGCTTCTGAGTCACCGTTGCATGGCCTTTGTAAAGCTTGATAACCACTTCACCATTCACGTCTTGTGCTAGCTCTTCTGTCGCGGCAAGGATTGACTTACATAGTGGAGTGAACCAACGACCATCGTATACAAGGTGAGAAGCCTTAACACCGAGCTCTTCACGGAATTCGAATGCCGCTTTATCAAGAACCAGTTGCTCTACTGCACGCAGTGCTTCCATCATGATTGTGCCACCCGGAGTTTCGTAACAACCACGAGACTTCATGCCAACAAGACGGTTCTCTACGATATCGATACGACCAACACCGTGCTTAGCACCTTTCTCGTTTAGGTAAACCAGTGCGTTGTATGGCGTCATTGTTTCGCCATCAACCGCAACCACTTCGCCTTTTTCAACTTTAAGCGTCACTGTTTCAGATTCGTTTGGCGCTTGCTCAGGGTCTACAGTCCAAGCCCAGCAATCTTCGTTAGGTGCATTCCATGTGTTTTCTAGAACGCCGCCTTCTGTTGAGATGTGCCATGCGTTTGCATCACGCGAGTAAATCTTAGTAAGAGAAGCCGTACAAGGGATGTTACGCTCAGCCAGGTAATCTAGACACTCTTCACGACTCACTAGATCCCATTCACGCCATGGTGCAATTACGTGTAGATCAGGTGCTAGTGCAGCAAATGCGCCTTCAAAACGAACTTGGTCATTACCTTTACCAGTACAGCCGTGACACAGTGCGTCTGCACCTACTTTACGTGCGACTTCAACCTGTGCTTTCGCGATGATTGGACGCGCCATCGACGTACCTAGTAGGTATTTACCTTCGTAGTAAGCGCCCGTTTTCAGCGTTGGGTAGATGTAGTCAGCAACCATCTCTTCTTTAAGGTCTGCGATGTAACACTCAGATGCACCAGAAGCTTTTGCTTTCTCTTCGATACCAATCAACTCTTCGTCGCCTTGACCAACATCCGCAACAAACGCAACCACTTCACAGTCATAGTTCTCTTTCAACCATGGAATGATTACTGATGTGTCTAGACCGCCAGAGTAGGCTACTACAACTTTCTTTACGTTAACTTTGCTCATTTTCTTTCTCCTAGTTTCCATACTGCACATGGCGGTCAGCGTTGGAAATGACTTCATAATTATATGTTTATTTAATTTGTCTAAATTCTTTAAGTAGTGACTCGTTGTGAGACCTACTGAGGTAAAAACTGTGTTCCTATGCTTTTACCTGAAAACAGTTGTGTTAGCTTTTCTGGGTATCGCCAAGTGGCAACTTCGATTGGTCGTCCAAGGTCGTTAGCGGCTTCTAGTGCGGCTTGAACCTTAACGATCATGCCGTCGGTAATCACTTTGCCTGTAATAAGGTCATCAGCTTGTTGTTGATTAAGGCTTGGAATGAGGTGACCTTTGCCATCCAACACACCACTTACATCAGAAAGCAGTACCAGTTCAGCATCAAGTGCGCCTGCAACGGCAACCGCAGCTTGGTCGGCATTGACGTTCATCAGTTGGCCTTGCTCAGTCAGACCAATCGAGCTAATGATAGGCAGTGCGCCCGCATTAAGAATCGCTTGCAGAACGGTTGAGTCGCCCGGCTCCGCTTTTCCTACCGCCCCCAGTTCAGGGTTCAGTTCGCTCACTTTGCATAAACCACCGTCTGCTAGGCTTAAACCAACGGCATTGATACCGTCTTTAATCGCCTGACCTTGAAGTAATTTATTCGCCGTGCCCGCTAATGCACCAGCGATCACTGGGATCTGATCATAAGGAGTAACACGTAGCCCTTCTTTCTTAACGGTTTCGAGGTTCAACTTATTCATCAAATCATCAACAAGGTAACCGCCGCCGTGAACAATCACGATTGGTCGTTGTGCCTGTTGTTGGTAAGCAGAGATAGCACCAAATAACTTGCTAAGTGTTTCACCACAAGATAGCGCAGCGCCACCTAACTTTATGATTAATGGTTGATTATTAAGGCTCATATCTAGATTTCCTTACACTAACGCAGTTAATGGCGCAAAACCATAACGTAAATTCAAACACTGCATCGCTTGGCTAGATGCACCCTTTAATAAGTTATCAATCGCTGAAACAACGATGATGTGATGACCTTGAACCTTCCAACCTAAGTCGCAGAAAGGCGTCTGCTCTACATCTTGAATTCTTGGCAATGTCTCTTCGAGTAATCTCACCGCAGGTTTACCTTGGTAAGCTTGCTCGAAGGCATCTTGTATCTGTTGTTCTGTCACGCCTTCAGCCAATTTCATGGTAATGGTTGCCAAAATGCCACGCTTAAAGTTGCCGAGGTGCGGGGTAAAAATCACATCACATCCTAAATGTGCAGCCATTTCAGGTTGATGACGGTGATTGAATACACCATAAGCTTGCAAGCTCACTTCGCAGAAGCTGTTGACCATCGTCGCCTTGCGGCCTGCACCAGTCACACCGCTGGTTGCGTTAATCACTGGCCATTGGTTTTCATCCAGTAACTTGGCTTCAACCAAAGGCTTAATCGCCAGTTGTGATGCGGTTGGGTAACAACCCGCGACAGCGACAAGCTGAGCTTCTTTAATTTCTTGTTCGTTCCACTCAGCTAAACCGTAAGCCGCTTTGTCTAGCCATTGTTCGTGTTGATGTTCAAAACCGTAAAACTCTTGATAGAAGTTTTCGCCTTTAACTCTGAATGCACCCGATAGGTCGAAGACTTGGCAATCGTTCTCTAGAAAGATTGGCGCTAGGTCGTGACTAACCTCGTGTGCCGTTGCTAAGAAAATCACATCAGACTGTTTAGCTACTTCTTCCGGATTTGTTAAAGGTTGTACTGGCATATCAATCAAACCAGCTAACTTACCGTGCAGTGCCGCAATAGGTTTACCTGCGTCTACACTATTGGCTGAGACATATAAACCTGATAGCGTGAGCTCAGGGTGTCTGTTTATCATTAGAGCCAGTTCTGCTCCTGTGTAGCCGCTTGCGCCAATGATCGTGGTTTTCAACATCTCAACACATCCATTTTTGAGGTAAGTTACATTTCAAATTTGACTATTCATACTTAATTTTTAGCTTTATTTGATTTCTTATGCATTAAATATGATTTAATATGTGTTTTACCGACTTATGGTTTTCCTGTCAATAGTAGAAGTGAAGTTATTATGCAATTACCGAGTTTTCTTGAGGTCTACAAAGGCCTAATTTCCACAGACTCTATTAGCTCGACCGATCCAAGCTGGGATCATGGCAACGAGAAAGTGATCGAAAAAATGGCTCAATGGTTTAAAGACGTAGGCTTTAGCGTTGAAGTCGTGGAAGTCGAACCCGGCAAGCATAATATGGTCGCTAAGATGGGATCGGGCGAAGGTGGCTTGCTACTCGCAGGACACAGCGACACAGTGCCATTTGATGAAGGACGTTGGAACTTCGACCCTCACGCACTAACAGAGCACAACAATCGCTTCTATGGGTTAGGCACGGCCGATATGAAAGGCTTTTTCGCTTTCGTTTATGAAGCGGCAAAGAAGATGGATTGGAGCAAACAGACCAAGCCGCTATATGTATTGGCAACCTGTGACGAAGAGACCACCATGCTGGGTGCGCGTCATTTCACTGAAAATGCACCGTTTAAACCGGATTACTGCATTATTGGTGAGCCAACCAGCCTTGTGCCGATTCGTGGCCATAAAGGCCATGTTGCTAACGCTGTGCGAGTAACGGGTAAATCAGGTCACTCTTCTGATCCTGCATTAGGTGTCAACGCCATCGAGATCATGCATGAAGTGTTGTTCGCTTTAATGCAACTGCGTGACAAGCTAGTCAAAGAGTATCACCACCCGGGTTTCGCAATTCCAAGCCCCACTCTAAACCTTGGCCATATTCACGGTGGCGACAGCGCGAACCGTATCTGTGGTTGCTGTGAGCTGCACTACGATGTACGTCCTTTACCGGGTATCAGCTTAGATGGTTTGGATAACATGCTGCGCAGCGCACTCAAAGAAGTAGAAGCAAAATGGCCGGGCAGAATTGAGATTACGCCACTGCACGAACCTATCCCGGGTTACGAGTGCCAACATGACCATCCATTTATCGGTGGCATGGAATCAGTTTGCGAAACTGAATCACAAACCGTGAACTACTGTACAGAAGCACCTTTCCTTCAAGAACTTTGCCCAACCTTAGTGCTGGGTCCAGGCTCAATCGACCAAGCTCACCAACCAGATGAGTTCCTAAGCTTCGATTTTATCGATCCAACGATTGATGTTCTGAGTAAGTCGATCCGCAAATATTGTTTCTAGTTATTACTTTTCTTCCAATATTTTCGTATAAAAGCTACCCGAAAAGGTGGCTTTTATTCTGTTATCCCAGACACAGCCTGATCTTGTAATTAAATTTCACTTTAATTCCGAACTATTGGGAAATTTACTTCTCCCGCATTTCGAAAACTAATAATTGCAAACTTAGAATGCTTTATTTGACTAGATACAGCACTTTTCGCTAGATTGTGTACTTAACAAGGAACAATGGATGTAATTTTTTTACGAGGCAGGATGACAATGAACGAGAAATACGCCGCTCTCAAGAGTAACGTAAGCATGCTGGGACGCTTGCTAGGTAACACAATCCAAGATGCACATGGTGACGTTATCTTAGAGAAAGTGGAGACTATCCGTAAACTTTCCAAATCCGCCCGCGCAGGCAACAAAGCTGACCGTGACAGCCTAGTTGAAGAAATCAAAAACCTGCCGAACGAACAACTCACTCCTGTTGCTCGTGCATTTAACCAATTTCTCAACCTCACCAACATGGCAGAGCAGTACCACACCATCTCTCGCCACTGTGAGGAGCATGTTTGTGAACCAGACGTGCTGCAATCTCTATTTTCCAAATTAAACCAGAATGACATCAGCAAGCTAGACGCGGCTCAAGCCGTTCGCGACCTGAACATTGAACTCGTTCTGACTGCACACCCAACAGAAATCACTCGTCGCACCATGATCAACAAGCTAGTTAAGATCAACGAGTGTCTGTCTAAATTAGAATTAAGCGACCTATCACACAAAGAGCGCGTGAAAACCGAACGCCGCCTAGAGCAACTGATCGCTCAAGGTTGGCACTCAGATGTGATTCGTCAGCAACGCCCCACGCCACTTGATGAAGCGAAATGGGGCTTTGCGGTTGTTGAAAACTCACTTTGGGAAGCTGTACCAGATTTCCTACGTGAAATGGACGGCCGACTAAAAGGCTACCTTGGTGAAGGTCTACCAATTGATGCGCGCCCGGTACACTTCTCATCTTGGATGGGCGGTGATCGCGATGGTAACCCATTCGTAACGCACACCATCACCAAAGAAGTACTGCGCCTATCTCGCTGGAAAGCCGCTGACCTTTACCTAGGTGACGTAAACGAGCTGATTACCGAACTATCGATGACTAAGTGTAATGATGCCGTTCGTGAACTAGCGGGTGATGAGCATGAAGCTTACCGAGCAATCCTAAAGAGCCTACGTACTCTGCTGAACAACACGTTAGAAGTGCTCGATGCAAAACTGCATGATGCTGAAGTACCGAAGAAAGAAACACTACAGAACATCGACCAACTTTGGACACCGCTTTACGCATGTTACCAATCGCTGCACGAATGTGGCATGGGCGTAATCGCAGACGGTTCTCTGCTTGATACTCTGCGCCGCCTAAAAGCGTTCGGTGTACACCTAGTTCGTCTCGATGTTCGTCAAGAAAGTACTCGTCACTCAGATGTACTGTCTGAACTGACTCGCTACCTAGGCATTGGCGACTACGACCAATGGAACGAGCAAGACAAGATTGCTTTCTTAACCAATGAATTAAGCTCTAAGCGTCCGCTTCTTCCTCGCGATTGGGAGCCATCTGAACAGGTTAAAGAGGTTTTAGACACCTGCAAGGTTATTGCTGCTCAACCTCGTGAAGCCTTCGGTGCTTACGTAATTTCTATGGCTCGTACTGCATCAGATGTACTGGCTGTTCACTTACTACTGCAAGAATGTGGCTGCCCATACCGCATGGACGTATGTCCGCTGTTCGAAACGCTAGACGACTTGAACAACTCAGAAGCAGTAATGAAACAGCTAATGAGCATCGACTTGTACCGTGGCTTTATCCAGAACCACCAAATGGTGATGATCGGATACTCTGACTCAGCGAAAGATGCGGGCGTAATGTCTGCAGGTTGGGCTCAATATGATGCAATGGACAAACTGGTTAAGGTTTGTGATGAAGAAGGCATTGAACTGACTCTATTCCACGGTCGTGGCGGTACGGTTGGTCGTGGTGGTGCTCCGGCGCACGCTGCTCTTCTTTCTCAGCCACCTAAGAGCTTGAAAGGCGGTTTACGTGTAACAGAGCAAGGCGAAATGATCCGCTTTAAACTTGGCTTACCAGACGTTGCTGTAAACAGCTTCAACCTTTACGCAAGCGCGATTCTAGAGGCGAACCTTCTGCCGCCACCTGAGCCAAAACAAGAGTGGCGCGACCTAATGGAAGTGCTATCTCAAGTATCTTGTGAGGCTTACCGCAACGTGGTTCGTGGCGAAGAGAAATTCGTACCTTACTTCCGTCAAGCGACACCTGAACTGGAGCTAGGTAAACTGCCTCTTGGCTCTCGCCCTGCGAAACGTAACCCGAACGGCGGCGTAGAAAGCCTACGTGCGATTCCATGGATCTTCTCTTGGAGCCAAAACCGTTTGGTACTGCCTGCATGGTTAGGCGCTGGTGAAGCGATTCAGTACTCTGTAGATCAAGGCCATCAAGCCCTGCTCGAAGAGATGTGTCGCGAGTGGCCGTTCTTCTCTACCCGTCTCGGTATGTTGGAAATGGTGTACTCGAAGTGCAACATGGAAATCGCTAAGTACTACGACCAACGCCTTGTTGACGAAGAGCTATTACCATTAGGTGAGTTACTGCGTGAACAGCTGCAAAAAGACATCAAAGCCGTGCTAAATGTTGAGAACAACGAGAACCTAATGCAGAGCGACCCTTGGGGACTTGAGTCAATCCGCCTACGTAACATCTACGTTGAGCCACTAAACATGCTTCAAGCTGAACTGCTTTACCGTACTCGTAAGTGTGAAACACCACCAGCAGAGCTTGAAGAAGCGCTAATGGTGACGATTGCAGGCATTGCAGCAGGCATGCGAAACACTGGTTAATTAGTGATTCCTACCATTCAACAGACAAAAGGTCGCCTAGTGCGACCTTTTTATTTCACAAAATAAGCAATAGTGAGTTTTTTGTCAGTTTTTTGGGTTATTTTGTCCATGTATTCTACTTTATGCTTATTATTTAGATATACTACTGCTCCGCTGCGGAAACACTCCAAAAAATAATCTGCAGCATCTTGACCAATAAACTGGTCAACCTAGGTGATAAACGGCTTTGTAAGGTGACATAACCAACCGATGAGTTGGTGCTACTTAGACATAACCAATATAACGTGCCATTAGAAGCACACTTGTTGTTTAAGTATTTGTTTACTGTTTACCATTTGGATTTCAGACATGTCATTACCACACGTAATTCTAACCGTTTTAAGTACACGCGATGCTACTGGTTACGATATCACAAAAGAATTCTCCGCAAGCATTGGTTACTTCTGGAAAGCTAGCCATCAACAAGTTTACCGCGAGCTAAATAAAATGGCTCAGAACGACCAGGTAACTTGCGTGCTTGAGCCTCAAGAAGGCAAACCTGATCGTAAAGTTTACTCTATCACTGATGCTGGCCGTGGCGCGCTAGGTGAATGGTTTGAACAACCAACTGCACACCCAACCGTTCGTGACGAGTTCTCAGCTAAGCTAATGGCTTGTGCTGTACAACCTTCTGACGCTTACCGTGTACAACTTGCTGAGCTAGTAGAAGAGTCTCGCAAACTGGTTTCTCACTACCGTGAAATCGAAGCAGCTTACTACGCAACGCCATCGACACTAGACAAGCAAGCACGCCTTGAGCGTCTAACACTTCGTCGTAACCTACTTATCCGTGAAGCATGGATTGTATGGGCTGAAGAAGTACTGCTTGAACTTGGCGCTCTAGCTTAAGTTAAGCTAGAAAAGCAAAAGGCTTGAACTCTATGAGTCCAAGCCTTTTTTGTATCTATAGGATTTGAAATGTTACTGCCAGAGGCTTTTTACAAGTGCTTAGGCTTTACTTCTTAGACTTTTCTTACAGCGCAGCGACTTGCGGACGAACACCTAGCGTATGGCAAAGTGCATAAGTCATTTCTGCACGGTTTAGCGTGTAGAAGTGGAAATCTTTCACACCTTCACGGCTCAGTGTACGAACCATATCAATTGCTTGGCTAGCACCAACAAGCTGACGAGTCGTTGGATCATCATCCAAACCTTCAAACTGCTTCGCCATCCAGCCCGGTACTTTTACGTTGTTCATCGCAGCAAAGCGAGATGCTTGCTTGAAGTTAGAAACAGGTAAGATGCCCGGTACGATTTCAACATCGATACCTGCCGCCACACAGCGATCACGGAAACGTAAGTAACTTTCTACATCAAAAAAGAATTGCGTGATGGCACGGTTAGCGCCAGCATCCACTTTACGCTTCAGGTTAATAAGGTCTGATTGAGCACTTTTTGCTTCAGGGTGAACCTCAGGGAAAGCTGCAACAGAGATATCAAAGTCGTGGCGAGATTTAAGCAGCTCAACCAAGTCAGATGCATACATATCTGGAGCGCCACCGCCTGCTGGGATATCACCACGCAACGCAACAATGCTCTCAATGCCATTTGCCCAGTAATCATCAGCAATTTGAATCAGCTCTTCACGGCTAGCATCAATACACGTTAAGTGTGGTGCAGCAATTAGGCCTGTTTGGTTCTTAATTTCTTTAATAATTGAGTGGGTACGATCACGCTCACCCGAGTTTGCACCGTAGGTTACTGATACAAATTTTGGTTGGAGTGTTTTAAGACGGTGAACAGAATTCCACAAGGTCTCTTCCATCTTCTCACTGCTTGGTGGAAAAAACTCAAATGACACATTGATGTTGTCAGAAAGCTCAGCGATATTCTGATTTAAAGCGTCGATATGGCCTGCGTGTGTGTATCCCATCTTACTCTCCCTGTGGCAAAAACAACCACTAAAACTCAAATCCTTAAACGACGTTTAGACGTCTATATGTCTGTAGAATGTATTGAATACGATTTAATGTCAACAGATCCATTATGAATTTTTCTCAAGTAGATCGTGAGAAAAACTCAAGTCGATAGGTGAGTTGCCAAGAAGAAATAATGTAAAAAAAAAGGCTGAAAAACACATCGTGCTTCCAGCCTTATTTATCTTAGTGAATAGTATGCTATTTAGAATTTAAAACAGGCTAGACATTCTGTTTAGATCAGATTGAATTGCACCTGCCGTCACTTCACGCCCCGCTCCTGGGCCACGAATAACCAATGGATTATCTTTGTACCATTTGCTCTCAATCGCAAAGATGTTATCGCAAGGCAGTAAGTTAGCCAGCGCATGCTCTTTCGACAACGCCTCCACACCGACCGTTGCCTTGCCGTTCTTCTCTAAACGCGCTACGTAACGTAAAACCTTCTGCTGAGAGTGCGCTTTTTCTAAACGCTCGGCCAGTTCTTCACTCAACACAGAAGCCTTATCAAAGAAATCATCCACTGATAAATCTTGCAGCGCTTCAGGTACTAGCGATTCGACTTTTACGTTTTCAGGCTCGATCTCTAAACCAGATTCACGCGCTAGAATCACCAACTTACGCATTACGTCTGAACCATCTAAGTCAGCACGTGGGTCTGGTTCAGTAAGGCCTTGTTGCCATGCTAAGTCGACCAACTCACTGAACGGTACTGTGCCATCAAACTGTTGGAACAACCAAGACAACGTGCCTGAGAAAATGCCAGACAACGCAATGATGTCATCGCCACTCTCACGCAGGTCGCGTACCGTGTGGTTAATCGGCAAACCTGCACCAACGGTCGCGTTGTATAACCAGTGACGGCTGATCTTAGCAAACGCATCTTGCACCTGATGGTAATACTCACTTGATGCAGAGCCTGCAACCTTGTTGGCCGAGATCAAATGAATGCCTTGTTGTGCGATTTGCAGATATTTTGCTGCAAGCACTGGGCTCGCTGTAACATCAAGAACCACCGCTTCATCGTAACCCTGAATCGAACCTAAGCGCTCTAACCAATCGTTACCATTATTAGCAATCGCTTCATCATCAAAACGCTTACTAACAGACGTCGCATCAATGCCTTGATCGTCAAACCAATAGGTTTGGCTATCAACCACGGCAACCAATTCAAAGTTCATTCCACGGCGCTTTTCAAGTTCCGCTTTTTGCTCAGCAAACAGGCTTAACCAGCTTGAACCAATATTGCCCTTACCACACAAGGCAATCGCAACACGCTTCTGCGCTTGGAACAGTTGAGAATGAATGCCTTTCACTAGACTTGATGTTTCACTATTACGAATCACAGCCACCAAGCTTAAGCCTGAGTTCGCTTCTGAGATGAACTCAACCGGCGAGCTCTTAAGCTGCTGGTAGAAACCGTAGCAATGATTAGGGTTCTTAGTCACACCCGCACCCACTGCAGCAATCAGAGAGAAACCTTCTTTTAGCTTAATCTCAGCTTCAATCGCATGGTCTTGGAGATATTCTAATGCACCACCAGCGATCTCTTCTGTGTAGGCAAGACGCAAACAGTGTTGATCCGGTTCAAGCTCATAAGCAAGCGGCTCAAGTTGAGCACGCTTAAGCCCTTCAAGCACTTCACTCTCTAGACGGTCGAAATCATGGCCGTGACCAAAGGTCAGTTGCACGATAAGCACTTCATCCAAAGAGGTAATGATTTTTGCGCCACGACCCGATGCCAGTACACGCTCGATCTGTGTAGAGCCCGCCTCCGGCTGATAGCTGCAGCGTAAGCTGAGATCCATAGCACTTTGAGCCACAGGCTGTAGCGTTCGGCTGTGAAGCACTGGAGCGGCAAGACGAGCCAATTCGCTGGCTTCATCAAGGCGAAGTAGAGGCAATAGACACGCATCTGAAACCAGACGAGGGTCAGCGCTGTAAACGCCTGCCACATCACTCCAAATCGTCACGCGTTCAACTTCAGCCAAAGCACCAATCACGGTTGCTGAGTAATCCGAACCGTTACGGCCAAGCAATACCGTTTCACCCTCGCAGTTCTGAGCCATAAAGCCCGTAATCACCACGCGGCAATGTGCATGCTGCGCCAAGGCTTCTTTGATCAGAGGGTAAGAACGTGCGCGGTCGACTTCAGGCTGAGCGCCCACTTCTGCACGTAAAAAAGCACGCGCATCTTGAGCAACGGCTTGTAAATCATGCTGGCACAACAAAGCCGCGAGTAGACGTGAAGACCAAACCTCACCGTGTCCAAGCACTTTTGCTTTTTGTGCTTCGCTCAAGGGAGCCGTTAGCTCACCCAAAGCGGTAAATTCTTGTTGAATGGTTGAAGTAAGTTGTGCGGCTGATTCACCCTCAAGCAGTGCTTCAATCAGATCGAGTTGGAACTGACGAAGTGCTTGTAGGCATTCATGGGCAATACGACCATCTTTGTCGAGCGCTTCAACAAATTCAATCAAACGGTTGGTTGTTTTGCCTGCTGCCGATACCACCACCAAATCAGATGCTGATGAGTATTCTCTAAGAATGTTGACCACGCGTTGGTAACATTCAGGATTCGCTAAACTGCTGCCACCAAATTTATGTAGCTGGCGAAAGGTTGCCATTATTAACCCTCCCCTTCAGCGATAAAGCGCTGTGTTCTTTCAAACGCTTGCTTGAGGTCATCGATTAGGTCTTCTGCATCTTCAAGGCCAACAGATAGACGCAGTAGTTGCTGAGAAACACCCGCTTCTGCTAAGGCTTCTTCACCCATCGCGCGGTGAGTCATCGACGCAGGGTGACAAATCAGGCTTTCAACACCGCCCAATGATTCTGCCAAAGAAAACAGCTCTAACTTATCAACAAAGTATTTAAGCGCCTCGAATGAGCCCGCAAACTCAAAACTGAGCATGGAACCAAAGCCCGATTGCTGTTTCTTCGCGATATCATGACCCGGATGTTCAGGAAGGCTTGGGTGGTAAATAGTGCCAACAAGATCTTGTTGCTGCAGAGACGCTAGAATTTCACGTGAGCTTTCTTCGTGAACTCGCATACGCGCACCTAGCGTACGAATACCACGTAAAGTCATGTAGCTATCAAATGGTGTGCCGGTCGCACCAATACAGTTGCCCCACCATGCTAACTCTTCAGCGTGTTCTTCTGTCTTAGTGACCACAACGCCACCAATAACATCTGAGTGTCCATTGATGTACTTAGTGGTTGAGTGGATAACAAAATCAGCACCCAGCTCTAAAGGCTTTTGGAACACAGGTGTCAAAAACGTGTTGTCGACAGCAACCAGAGCACCAACCTCTTTCGCTTTACGGCAAGTTTCTGCAATATCAACCACGCGAACCAGTGGATTCGATGGGGTTTCAATTAAGATCAACTTTGGCTTAAGCGCGAGCGCCGCATCCAGCGCTGCTTGATCCGATTGATCAACGAACAGAACTTTGAAGTCACCTTTTAGCGAGCGAGTGTTAAACAGACGGTAAGTACCGCCGTAGCAATCGTGCGGTGCAATAATAAGATCATCGCCGCCTAAGAAAGCCGAAACCCATAAGTTAAGCGCCGAAGTACCACAGTTAGTCACAACCGCGCCTTTGCCTGATTCAAGCTCAAACAGTGCCGTCTCTAATAAACCGCGGTTTGGGTTACCAGAACGGGTGTAATCGTACTTTGGCACTTCACCAAAAGCGGGAAACCCATAGTTAGTCGAAAGATAAATGGGTGGGACAACGGCATGGTGTTGCGTGTCTGACTCGATACCAGTACGTACTGCGATTGTTGCTGGCTTCCGGCTGCTCATAGGTGCTTCCTTACAAGTTTTGCGTCTGAGAATCACAGCGGCTTGTCGGCATTTTGCGGCTGTGTTAGATATATGTTATTCACTTTACTTTCATAAACGTGAGACGTCAACACTTCTAGACGTCTATATGTCTTTGCTTATGGCAGTAAATCCCGCTAAAATCACCACTATTAATTTATTCTAACAACTAAAGTGATGAAGGTACGCAATGGCCGACTGGAATGGTGAATACATAAGCCCATATGCTGAGCATGGAAAGAAAAGCGAACAAGTAAAGAAAATTACAGTTTCTATCCCTCTAAAAGTGTTAAAGGTTCTTACTGACGAGCGTACTCGCCGCCAGATTAATAACCTACGCCATGCAACAAACAGTGAGCTACTGTGCGAAGCCTTTCTACATGCGTACACAGGCCAACCACTACCAACGGATGAAGACCTTCGTAAAGACCGCCCAGACGATATTCCTGCTGAAGTGAAAAAGCTGATGACAGAGATGGGTATCGAGTTCGAAGCGTTTGACGAAGAATAAAAACAACTCAGTCACTGCCTTCATTATTGATTCGCTCTAGCTGAACCTTATTTATCACATCGCGCATAGCTTTTTATGATTGCGCTGTGAATGATAGACATAAAAAAACCGACTCCAGATGAGTAATGCCGATCAGTTAAA
>NZ_JBFRTR010000064.1:0-70119 GCF_041474215.1 Vibrio sp. 10N.222.52.C12 | reverse complement strand
TGCCTTGGAACTTCAAACACTGACAAGTCGCCCCGTGGGTTCATGGGGCGGATACTTCCTAACCATTAGTTTATGTATTGTAAAAATAGATTGCCGATGTAGTTCACTCATCGAAGTGAACACACAATGGGGCATTTCCAAGTTAGCGAACCTGCTAATTTAGCAAATTATGAATTACTTCATGTACGGCAAAGTTGGCTCTTAGATATTCAATATTAATAGTGAATCTTACTTAGACTGTTGAGCTTTACTTTTACGGTATTCACTTGGGATCATTCCCACGACTCTTGAAAACTCACGATTAAAGTTAGACTTGGTCTGAAAACCAGAATTCATGAATATTTGCGTAATAGTATCTTGTGACAAATCCAAGGAGTGCTTGGCATGTTCTATGCGATACCCATTTATGATCTTAGAAATATTCTTTTCGTGTACCTGATTAACTGCAATTGAAATTTGTTTTGCTGGTATGCCTAACTTTCGTGTCAGTTTTGAAAGGGTTAGCTCAGGGTCTAAGTAAAGTCTGTCTTGTCGGATTTTGGAGTCTAACAGAGAAGTGATCTCGTGAGCCCTCTCACTGGTCATTACCTGGGAACTGCTTGTCTCGTCATTGTGACTGATTTGTTTAGATTTTAACTCATCTGAAACAGGCGTATTAATACCCACGACAACTACAGCTATCGATAACACGGGTAGAAGAGTCAAATGTGCCGCAGTAATGATGTACAGTGAAAATCCACCTTGATTAAAAGTAAAATCTAACGACATGAGCGTGTCTACACACGCTGAAAATATCAGCATCCATCCCGCAATATTCTCCGCTTTCTTTACTCCTTCCCAATTCCCTAACGAGACATTAATCAGTGCTGTTTCTCTTGACGAAAAGCGAATTAGTGCCACTCCATAGCAAGCGTAAATTAAAGTAAGTAGTACATCTAATGGAAGTGCCAACCAAGGTTGAGATACAGCGCTAATTACGACGAATAATGGCGCAACAAAATGCTTAATAGGCAAGGTGCCTAAATCACGATTGGCATGTGCAAACGCATACCACGCAGCAACAGGAATTATGGAGGCCAGAATAGGTTGCGCGATGCTGAAAATGCTAAATCCAAATGTCCAGCGTAAACCAACCATTGCGGTCGTCATAGCACATAATCCTAAAAACATGCTAGCGACTTTACCCTGCTGGGAAAGCTTGGCATAAAGTGATATCGCTAGTAGTCCAAGTAACATGGAAACAACGAACGGGACGGGTATCGCAAGCATAGCAAGTCCTAGATGGATAAATGAGTTCTCACTTTCAGTGAATATCAAGGATAACTCTATGAAATACAATTGAAAACGCAATATAGACCAAAACAGGTTTAAGAACGACCTAGAACCTGTTTTGAGACGTACACACCACTTGTTCCGAGGCAAAATATCACCATCAGTCAAATATTGAGGTGGCATTTATGAAATACTATTTTTTAGCTTGGAAGCGAAGTTTAGACTTTTCTGGTTGTTCGTCCCGTAAAGAATGTTGGATGTTTCTTTTAGTACACACATTAGTAGCGATGGGATGCATTGCGGCAGATATTGCTATGAATATGACAACATGGTTCGACACGATTTATAGCGTTGTAAGTTTCATCCCTATGCTTTCAGTAATTGTTCGTAGACTGCACGATATCAACAAATCAAGTTATTGGGTACTGGTCTTTTTCATACCGATAGTAGGACCGTTTTGGTTAATATCTTTGTTAGCTCAATCGACCAATACTAACTTCGACGTGGAGGCTTCAGCATGAAAAAAGTAGCCATTCTACATCTGTTTTTATCGGTCTTTGTTTCAACATCTAGCTGGGCCGAAACTATATCTCCCACAGGTGGTTTTGGAACTCTGTCTGTCGACAACATGACTCAAGGACAACTCCTTTGGCTTAACGGTCGAATAGGAGATGCAATCTACTCATTTACTCTTCAAGATGGAAAGGAGTGCACTTTAAAGGTACCAGTTGCTGTCGGTCGTATCTCTGAGCCAGATTTTGGTATCAGTGAAACTGAAGGTCTAGCCATCGTCGTTATGAGCCAACGCCTCAATGACGCTCTTCTTCAAGGAAAGCGAATAAATAGTGAAGAATGGCGTTTCACCACTAAAGCGTATGATGAAAATATCGACGGGTTGATTATCAATGGAATTAGCTTTGAGGAGGGCTTCGTTTTAAACTCGAAGCGAAAATGGATTTCTTGGTTTCTAAGAGATGAGCAAAACGTTGTTTGTCATTCATCTAAATCGAGTGACTTAATAGGAGAGCCTTTCGCGAGTCAATGAAGGAAATGGGGTCATTGCCACACATTATTTTTTGTAAATCAAAACTAGCTAATTATCTGTGACGTGTTTGGAAGCGTAACAAACTTCGGGGCAGCTCTGAGTTAGTCACGATGGCTAACTCGCGTGATCACCAAGCGATTCTGTCATACCGTAATTATCAACCAATAAATGTCTAATGGCCTAGCCAATAGTGGTTGGCTGCGGATAGACCACAATAAGAGACCTTCTATATGTGTTTGTCGTAAGCAATGTTTAATGACCGAAATGACAAAGCGAAGCAGATAACTTTGTTGTTCGAAAAGCATTGGCTACTCACGCAGCCAACAGGATGTAATAACCTATATTGATAGACGGAAGTTAAGAGTGCGCTTTAACGTACTTTTTAACCTTTTTCATAGCCATTTGACGCTTAAGTGGTGAAAGATAGTCAATAAACAAGTTACCCGACAAATGATCTATTTCGTGCTGCATTACGATAGCTAGAAACTCATCACTTTCGATGGTCATTGGTTTACCTTCGCGATCTAAAGCAGACACAACAACTGAAGTAAAACGCTCTACGTCGGCATAATAGTCAGGAACTGATAAACAACCTTCTTGGCCCAATGTTTTATCCGAGCCGCTAACCACTTCAGGATTAACCAAAACTAATGGTTCATCTCGACTTTCGGAAAGGTCAATAATAACAACGGCCTCTTTACGACCAACTTGAGTTGAAGCCAAACCAATACCATTGTCAGTCGCATATAACGTTTCCAACATGTCGTCTATTAATGTTTGTACCGTGGAGAGATCTTGCACCTTTTCCGCTTTGACCTTAAGCCTTGGATCTGGTGCAGTCAGAATTTCTAAAACTGCCATATTTTCCTTCTATTCTTGGAAGCTCATAACGCTTTCTATACGTCGACTGTCCGTATTTTATGGGCCAATAATGCCTCCTTTCTTTTTAACCTTCAACAATACCAACAGATATGACGGGGTAAATAGCCTTTGCATATAACTTGGACAACACATTGCTTCAGATAACCTTTCGTAGGGGAAAGCTCATGAACAGGTTGTAAATGAGTAAAAGGTCTAGATTACAATGGGGCAAAAGCGAGTTAGCCCCTAATGACTCACCGACGTCGAAAACAAGTTAATAATCACGACGCCCACCAAAATCAAAGCGATACCGATGATCGCAAAGATATCGAGTTTTTGCCCGTAGACCAGCCAAGACAGCGCTGCGACTAGCACTATCCCTGCCCCACACCAAACCGCATATGCCACACCTAAAGACATAGTTTGAACCGTGAGAGACAACAGATAGAAAGCAAAGCCATAACCGACTAGCACTGCGGCAGTCGCGGGCAAAGAAGTAAATTGCTGCGTTTTAGGCAATAGAGAAGTCGCGACAACTTCAAATACAATGGCAAGTGACAGCATCACAGGAGGCGAGAGAGATAAAAGCATGTTTAAGTCCACAACAATAAAATACGGCGCTCAGAATATTGTAGTTTTATTTCCGATTCATGCGATTTTCAGCAAGTAATTATTATGATGCACCTTAAAAATTCTTAGGTGTAATTCTCGATTAAACCTACGCTTAGACAAAAAAAGAGCCCACTAATTCGTGGCTAGCAGACCCTTCATCAATCTAATCATCTAATCGGCAAAAGCGCTTAATTTGCAGACGTTGAGCCTCTTAGGATATCGCGCTTCACTTCACCTTTAAGATCGGTCAGGGTTTGCTGGTCGATATCAATCAAGAAGTGGTCACTTGCTTGGCCTGTTGCGAATTTTTCAAGAATCACGAACAAGCTACCGAAACGAGAGCGGAATACCTCTCCCACTGTATATTGGCCAAGATCACCTAGCTCTGAATCCACTGTGCCATCAAACTCGGCAAGCTCGCGGCTTAGCAGTTCGTATTGGCGTAGTTGTGTTTCACCGATATCACGGAACGCCAGTTCGTCTGCATTACGTAGTCGGTAGAAATCGGTTGCTAGTAGCTCACCACTCCACTCTGCAAAGTCAGCTAAGCTTAACCCCTCAGTAGTTGCCAAAACCTCAGCTTCTACTTTGGCTGCCTGCCAATCTTTCTGGAACTGTTCCTCATCAACGACACCATTTGCAGTGCAGCCTTCAACTGGATAACCCAACTTGTCAGCTAATTGACAAACCGTGAACTGCGTTTCTAGTTGAGACATGATCATCATCTCTTCACCGTTCATGTGCATGATCATTTCACGCATTTCGATTGGCCAATCACTAGGAAGGAAACGCAAGCGCGTTAATTCACGGATATGCCAGTCGGTGAGTTCATAGTAACTCTTTGAATCAAGAATATTGATATCCCATATCTTAGCTTCTTCTTCCTCATTACTTGCGTTTGCTGTTAAGTACTCATGCTCTTCTTCGTAGTGACTAAATAGTTCGTTGTAACGTTCAACTTGATCGATAACCACAGTTTCAACTTCGATTTGGTTATCAGGGCGAATGTTCAGCAGCTTGTAAGCTGGGATGTAACCCGCTAACGATGGCGCTTGGATATTAAAGAGCGTGTGCTGAACACCATCGATATTGAAGCTTTTCTTACCAGTATCGTTAAAGTGCATATGACCGCCAACGTGGATATTCAATCCTGTTGCAGCAAGTGTACGACTAGTATTGTCATCTGGTTCACGAGCCAGTTGATGGCTTCCTTCACCAAACAGATCTTCAATCTCTTCAGAGGCACCGTTGTAGAAATCTGTCATTGGGAAGTGCGAGAAGGAAACAAGCGTCTTATTCTGCTCTTTGGCTGCTTTTACTACATCAGAGATCCAATCGATCACATGTTCTTTGTGAGTCAGCATCATGTTGTAGCCAGCGCTGCTTGATCCATCAAACGTGTTTCCGTCTACAGAGCTATCAGACGAATTTTCTTTAGGGCGATAAACATTCGCGTCAATGGCCAACAGCCACAAGCCTTTGACTGGCTCGACTAAGTAACTGGTATCCGGCACTTCAGAACAACTTGAGTAGCCATTCTCTTTATAACTACCACCTGTTCCTTCATAACAGATCTCGTACATGCGCTTATCAAAAGCTGCTTCTTCTTTCGCTAATTCATAGCTGTAGTTGGTACGAGCTTGCGCACTGCTATAAGGGGTTTCAAAGTAGAGATAATCTTGCTGAGGGTAGAAGCCGTGAGTACCAAGGATACTCATGATCTCTTCATAGCCCCACTCACGCACTTCTTCAGTACAGATGGTTGCTAGGTTATCGCCGTCACCGGGAATGGTTGTCCACTCATCTTCATAGCCAACACACTCTTCCTTACCCCGACTATAAATACGTTGGTTCTTACCCCCTTCTCCCAAAAAGTCCGACTTACCCGCAGGTATAGTAAATGGCCTCACTGGATCGTGGTTGCCAGGCGCTGCAAAAAACTCAAGGCCGTACGTGTCACGATAGTGGTCAAAAATGCTCACTAATCCACGCATATGTACTGGCTGACCGTCGTCACTGAAGTCCCCCGGCAGTGCTACGTACTTCACTCCGCGCTCAACCACATCATCAAGCGCTGCGATCATCGCGAAATAGTTTTCGTTGAATAGACGGGTAGAGTTCATCTGAGACTCCATCGTTCTGATCGTTGCATTCTTACCACTGATTGCATTCGGCAACCCTGCGAACGAGCCATCCTGAAAATCACCGTAAACATCATGGAAATGGATATCAGGCATGAACGCCACTTGCACTGCGCTATCCATATTGCCGCTGTCATCACTTGGCGAACTTGAATTGCAACCGACCAAAGTTGTTGCTATCAAGCCTGACAGTACGGTCAATGTACTCTTTTTCATTTTCTCTTCCCAAAAAGTTAGAACTCAAAATTTGGCGAGGAGATTAGGTGAGAAAAATGACACTATTGTTTCTGATATCTTACAAAACGTCGCATACAGAGTGCTTATGCGACATTGCTTCAATCCTTAAAATTCAATTAGTTAGTAATGATCATGAGTATTGATGACTCTATCGTACGAATCAGTTATTAATATATAAGCCGCCATAAGACAACCCCTCAAACATCAATGACAACTATGCATTCCGACTATTTAAATAAGTAGCCCTCCATCAAAAACCGGCTCGATCCGAATAAAGTAATCACAGGGAAAACAGATCAGCTCTCCATACTTATTATTACAAATAAGTAATAATCATTTTCTATTTAAGGGGATTATCAAAACATGCACTCACACCTATACTAGCTCCAACAAAACGAGAGAGCGGAAACAATTAAGCTCAACTACGCTTAACGGGTTGAATTTAATTGCACAGTTATCCGCTGTACTGACATATAGGAAACATCCAATGACAATCGAAATTAAACCTGGTCAAACGCATATCAAATCAAAAGCAATGGTTGCATGGGCAGCTGGCGAGCCACTAAAAATGGAAGAAGTTGATGTACAACTTCCTAAAGCTGGTGAGGTTCTAGTTCGCATCGTTGCTACTGGTGTTTGTCACACTGACGCATTCACATTATCAGGTGACGATCCAGAAGGTATCTTCCCTTCAATTCTTGGTCACGAAGGTGGCGGTATCGTTGAGATGATCGGCGAAGGCGTTACAAGTGTTGAGATTGGCGACCACGTTATCCCACTTTACACAGCTGAATGTGGCGAATGTAAGTTCTGTAAATCTGGTAAAACTAACCTATGCCAAGCCGTTCGTGAAACGCAAGGTAAAGGCCTAATGCCAGACGGTACAAGCCGCTTCTCTATCAATGGCGAAACAATTTTCCATTACATGGGTTGCTCTACTTTCTCTGAGTACACTGTACTTCCAGAAATCTCTCTAGCGAAAGTAAGCAAAGAAGCACCACTTGAAGAAGTTTGTCTTCTAGGTTGTGGTGTAACAACAGGTATGGGCGCGGTACTTAACACAGCTAAAGTTGAAAAAGGCGACAACGTTGCTGTATTCGGCCTTGGCGGTATCGGTCTTTCTGCAATCATTGGTGCTCGCATGGCTGGTGCTAACCGCATCATCGGTGTTGACATCAACGAGAGCAAATTCGAGCTAGCGAAACAACTTGGCGCGACTGACTGCATCAACCCAATGAACTACGACAAGCCAATCCAAGACGTTATCGTTGAGATGACAGACGGTGGTGTTGAGTACTCTTTCGAATGTATTGGTAACGTAAACGTGATGCGTCAAGCGCTTGAATGTTGTCACAAAGGTTGGGGCGAATCTGTAATCATCGGTGTTGCAGGCGCAGGTCAAGAGATCTCAACTCGTCCATTCCAACTAGTAACAGGTCGTGTATGGCGTGGTTCTGCTTTCGGTGGTGTTAAAGGCCGCTCTGAGCTTCCAGAAATCGTAAACCGTTACATGGCGGGTGAGTTTGGTCTTCAAGAGTTCATCACTCATACAATGGGTCTGCAAGACGTAAACGAAGCATTCGACCTAATGCATAAAGGTGAATCTATCCGTACTGTTCTACACATGGATAAGTAACACATCTTGGCCTCGATTCTTTCGAGCATCGAGGCCACAGCTACAAATGAATAGCAACAAACTGTCTTCACCACCTCCTGCCCGGTGGGTGGTGAAACTTTATGTAATATAGACAAATTTACTCCCAAACCATCAACCTAACGGAGCACAATAGATGACAATCGAAAACATTAGCCAAGCAAAGGTTGCTGGTGGTTGGCACAAACAATACACCCACTTTTCTGCAACGCTTGACTGCAACATGCGTTTTGCGATTTTCTTGCCACCTAACGCAAGCAAAGAAAACCCAGTTCCTGTTTTGTATTGGTTGTCAGGCTTAACCTGTACCGATGAAAACTTCATGCAAAAAGCCGGCGCTTTCAAAGCCGCGGCTGAGCAAGGCATCGCGATTGTTGCACCAGACACTAGCCCACGTGGCGAAGGTGTTGCCGACGATGAAAATTACGATCTCGGCCAAGGTGCAGGCTTCTATGTGAATGCCACTCAAGCGCCATGGGACAGCCATTACCACATGTACGATTACGTGGTAACAGAGCTCCCTGCATTAATTGAGTCGTTCTTCCCTGTTACATCCGTAAAATCGATTTCTGGTCACAGCATGGGCGGACATGGTGCCCTAACGATTGGCATTAAAAACGAAGATAGCTACCGTTCTATCTCTGCATTCAGCCCAATCACCAACCCAATGCAATGCCCTTGGGGACAAAAAGCCTTCAACCAATACCTAGGCTTGGATATTGAAGAGTGGAAACACTACGATGCCTCTGAGCTTCTAAAAACCAAAGGCACTAAACTGCCAATGTTGGTCGACCAAGGTGAAGCCGATAACTTCCTGATTGAACAGCTTAAACCTGAGCAATTAGTCGAAGCCGCTAAGGTAACCAATGCCGATTTAGATCTACGTATGCAGCCTGGTTACGACCACAGCTACTACTTCATCTCTAGCTTTATTGATGAACACATTGAGTTCCACGCTGCTTACTTAAACAAGTAGCCAGATGAATTTAGCCCGCACTTTGTAAACGCAAGGTGCGGGCTTTTTTATGCCTACTGATTTTATAACGGTTGCTTTTATAACTGCTTAATACGCTGCTTTAACGCTTCTAAATCTATATCATTGCCAACAATTCGTAATCGAACATACTCTTCAGTCATCGCGTCGCACGTAATAGCAAAATCGACACCCGAACATGTCTTAATACCGATACTCTCAAATAGCTTTGAAAGGTGAGTTCCTCTCTTTTTCAACAACATAATGGGCGTCGATATTGACGTGCCAACCACCTCAATATTGTTCTCAGACAACAAGCCGATCATTTGCTGCTTAAAGTATTCAGTTTTGCTGCGGTTCATTTCTAAGAAGTGTTTTGCATTGGGTAAGGTCGCCGATGCGATTTTTATTGAGGGGTAAGTCGGCGTAAACACACTCACCGCAGCTTCGATTGCAGAAGTCAGGTTTTCACTGCTGGCTAAGTAACCGAGTCGAATCCCAGCGAGCCCTAAACCTTTAGAAAAGGTTCGTAAAACTATTAAGTTGTCCAAGACTAAGGTCTGATCGAGCATAGACTGCTCAGGGGTCAGGTATTCACCATATGCCTCGTCGACAATCAAAACAGCGCCAGAACGCTCACATACTCTCGCTATCTCGACCAGATAAGCTCTGTCGTAGATTCGACCCGTTGGGTTGTTGGGATTATCGATATACACCAAGGCAGGATTTTGACTGCTTATTTTTGATGCCAACACACCGAACAGATCCGACTCGTTTTGATAATCAAACATGTTGATGGACTGGTACTTCCCGCCCACCAAAGTGAACTCTGATACTGCTTCAACAAACTGAGGGCCAATGCCTATCATGGTGCGATTGTTGTGATCGATAAGTTTATTGAAGATAAGTTCTAGCGCCCCAAGAGAGCCCGTGGTGTACGTAATACGACAATCTTCAATCCCAATAAACTGGCGAGTCAGATAAGTCAGCTCCGAAAGCTCCCTGTGGCAATAGTACTTATCAATACCGTAGATAATATCTTTGATCACATGTTCAGGAATTTCTGGTGCGCCAAATGGATTGGAGCCAAGTGAACAATCGATACGAAATGAGTGATCGACATAAGAATGGTATTCGCCACTTAACCGTGGATTTAAATGCATAAGAAAACGCTCAAAAAATATTCATGCGCTATTCTTATCGTACTGAATTTTATCTATATAGGTCATTTCGCGACAGTTCTTCGCCTTGTTTCGAGAGACTGGTTAAAAACCAAGATTGGTTCAAATAACGAATTCTCTTAAGCCATAATCAAGAGTTAAGCACTCGTGTTTACATTTCGAGTTAACCGAACCGCTTTCTTTGCGCTAGATTAAGCTGAGATAAGATAGGGTAATAACAGAGCTTGCATCTTTACTCTCCCTAGTTACCATAGCCCCATTAACATCCCCCATATTTTGAAGGTTGCTATGAAAGCAATTAAGACTCTTTTCTTCCTGATGGTTTTATTGAGCGGTCTGTTTACCGCTTGGCTGTTTATTCCAATTCCAGCGACCATGGACAAGCAAACGCTCGACGTTCCATTAACGGAACCATTCAAGCTTGTTGCGTATCGCAGCAACCCGAATGATGCGAGCAAGCCGCTGACTTACCACTACTATGTGATTTCAGATGTGGTTGGTGTAGACGACATGGACCCATTCCTGATTACCACGGACCAGTTCGTGAAGCTTGGCGAATTCGACGAGAACACATTCAACCTTACGGTTAACGGCAAGATTGATAGCTACACCAACGATTTGTGGATCAAGAAATCTGATGGCAAGCTTCAACACTGGTACGTGAGTATTAACGCGAAGTATATTCGTTAAAATCGAACTGCAATAAACCTCATTTTAAAACTGCGCTTTGGCTTCCAAGCGCAGTTTTTGTTTCTAGCAACACCCTCCACTTATCCCGACCCGTTCGACATAAACTGCATTGCCTACTTTTGATTCACTGCAGCCCTTGCTCTCAAGGTGTTATAAGCTCTTTAGATACGATAAGCTCAGACCATGCTCGACGCCCAATAAATCAAAATAATAAAGGATCACCCGTGGAATTTACGCTCGACAAATTTAACGGCATCATCATTGCCCCAGCAACAGCCCCTCACGATGTTAACTCATTCAATGCCGAACTCAGCCAGATCACCGAATTTTCAAAGCAGAATAACAAAGGCATCATTTGGATTAGCTTACCTATTTCACTCTCGCACCTTATTCCGGTGGCGACTGAGCTTGGCTTTGTGTTTCACAACTGCTTAGAAGACGAGATTACGCTGATCCACAAATCCGAGATTGTAGAGTTTGTGCCTTTCATTCCGACCCACACCTTGGGTGCTGGCGCGTTAATCACTAACGAACACAACCAAGTGCTGATGATTAAAGAACACGGCATGACGGGCTACAAATTACCGGGCGGTCATATTGAGTTGGGTGAAGGCATTGAAGAATCGGTGGTTCGTGAAACCTTAGAAGAGACTGGCATCGAAGCCACGTTCGTTTCAGTGGTTGGCATGGCGACGAGACACCCGTATCAATTCGGAAAGTCTAACCTCTACTTTGTTTGTCACCTTATCGCTCAAACTCAAGAGATTGCGATTCAAGACACAGATGAAATTGCAGAAGCTAAATGGATTGATGTTGAAGAGTATATTAACAACCCCGACAGCTACCCGTTCAACCGCCAATTGGTCGGCTCTTTGATAGGCAAACAAGGATTAGAACTTACCCAACTAGAAGGCAACTATGGCCCGAACCATAAGCCAGAGATCTTCTTTTCGAAAAACTAAAGCGATTCAAACATAAAAACGCCAAGCTCATAAGAACTTGGCGTTTTGCTTTTCATTTTACTTATATTGTTTAAGCCATCTCGTTGCTAGTGACTTCCTAATTAGACTGTTCTAGAACCTATCTATTTTAGAAAAAGCCTAACGGATTAGTATCGTAGCTAATTAATAGGTTCTTAGTGTTTTGGTAGTGATCGAGCATCATCTTATGTGTCTCACGGCCGATGCCGGATTTCTTATAACCACCAAACGCACGCGCTCCATTTCAGCATCGTGTGATTTGCACCATGGCGAGCAACAAATCGAACACGCTTGGCAGCAAGCCAACAAGGTAATCGATAAAGGGATCAGTTTGTTGATCTTAGGAGAAACAGGAGTTGGCAAAGGCGAGTTTGTTAAAGCGCTGCACAAGCAAAGCCAGCGTAAGTCTTCGCCCTTGGTAGCGGTAAATTGTGGCGCGCTGCCTAAAGACCTTATCGAATCTGAACTGTTTGGTTACGCGCCGGGCGCCTTTACGGGAGCAAGCCACAAGGGCTTCCAAGGTAAGATCCGTCAAGCAGATAAAGGGATTCTATTTCTAGATGAGATCGCCGACATGCCTTTAGAAGCTCAGTGCCGACTACTGCATGTTCTGCAAGACAAATCCGTGGTGCCAGTTGGTTCTAATCAAAGCTATCAAGTCGATTGTCAGATCATCGCTGCAACTCACAAAAACCTCGAGCAGTTAGTCGCAACAGGTGAGTTTAGGCAAGACCTGTATTACAGACTCAATGGCTTAGCCTTCACCTTGCCAAGCCTACAACACCGACAAGACAAGCACGCTTTAATCGAGCACATTCATCGTAAATACGCCGAAGACGAACAGACAATCTGCCCGCACTTGATGAGCTTACTGTGCGCCTATTCTTGGCCGGGTAATATCCGCGAATTAGACAACTTACTTAAGGTTGCTGCTCTATTAGCAAGTGATGAACCCCAACTCACACTCGAGCATGTGCCCAGCCACCTTGCTCAACATCTCACGTCATTAGCACACGATAATCAGCATCAGCTAATGACTTCTAATGCCATAAAAGGTACAGCGAGTAACGATTTAAGAAGCACCGTTGAAGAAACCTTGTTGCAAACTTATCAAGCCAACCAAGGCAACATAAGTAAGACTTCGAGAATACTCGGTATCAGCCGCAATACCATTTACCGAAAGCTAAAGAGCTTGGGGATTCTATAGTAGGAAAAGGAATCTAAGCTACTCAGAATCCAACTCCACAAGTTGATTGAGCACTTCTTTATCCAATACCGGGTGATGCTTGGTCGCTAGGGTCAGCACAATATCGACCGAAGGCAACGGTGGCATATCATCGAGGATTCTCAAATCTGAAGTCACGCTCAGCTTACCCATCGCGCCAATGGCTAATCCAGCTTTAACGATCGCTCGCTGCGCTGAAGCAGTATTGCTACACGCCAATAACTGATAAGGCGTGCCCTGCTTGGTTAAGCCATTCACTGCCGCGGCGTGGTACTTACAATCGGTCTGAAACAAGGCTAATGGCACTGGTTTAGACTCATCGAACACATAATCAGGGCTGCTTATCCATACTCCGATATCATGAGTGAGCCAGTAACCCTCTTCACTATCGGGCGCTCGGGTGACAATCGCCGCATCAAGCCTGCCGTCATCCAACCACTCTCTCAGCGTAATGCTGGGCAGGCTGAATATTTGGATTGAACAGGTGGGTTCTGCTTTCTGCAACAGGCGAATCACTTTCGGCAGAATGGTGTCATTGTAGTCTTCAGGGCAGCCGAGTCGCAGAGGTTGTTTGTCTTCGTAACGCTTTACTTGCTTAAGTGCGGTATTGTGAAGGGCGACCAACTGTTCGGCATGAGATCGCAGCGCTAAGCCAGCTTCAGTCAGTATTAAATTACGTCCTTCTTTCTGGAAAAGAGTGACGTTGAGTTCTTCTTCCAACTTACGCATCTGAGCACTGAATGCCGATTGGGTGCGATTTATCTGTTTCGCTGCACGAGTGAAACTACTGGTTTCCACAAACGCGAGAAAGCCTCGCAAAGCATCAATATCCATATTGAAATCACCACCCATCGTTTTTATTAATGTATTGCATCAAAATTATCCGTTAGTGCTCCGCAATACAATCCCCTAAGCTCAAAAGCATACTCACCAAACGCAAGGAAGCAACGATGCAGCTTTATATTGGAAACCAGAACTACTCAACTTGGTCACTGCGCGCATGGCTAATATTCGACAACTACAACCTGAGTACAGAAGTCATCAAGCTCAAGCTATTCACCTCTGATTTTTACGACACTCTGGCGAAAGTGACGCCAACGGCCAAGGTTCCAACCCTAGTTGATGGTAATGTTGCGGTGTGGGATTCATTGGCGATTCTCGAATACGTTAACGATGCCTATTTGGACGGTGCAGCGTGGCCTAGCTCAGTGAAAGAACGCGCCCATGCCCGAGCAATTTCCGCCGAGATGCACTCTGGGTTCTTTGCCGTCAGAAATGAAATGCCGATGAACTGCCGCGCACAACGAAAGCTCACACTGAGTGAAGACGCACTGAAAGACATCGCTCGTATTGATGCAATATGGTCTGCACAAATGGAACAATACCCAGAGGGATGGTTATTTGGTGAATGGTCGATTGCCGATGCGATGTTTGCACCCGTCGCATTGCGCGTAGAAACCTATGGAATACAACTTTCCGAAAAGGCATCGCAGTATCAACAACGTGTGCTTAACAGTCCATCGATACAAAAATGGCTGGCAGAGGCAAGCTTAGAAACCGATGTGGTTGAAGAAGATGAGGCGGGCAAGCCAGTATAAAATACAAGACACCCTTCCAAAGCTCACTAGTCTGTGAGCTTTTATCTAAACCTTATTAATTTGGTCGATTGTGATCACCGAATCACAATGTGCAGGTGTGATTGTTTATATTCAACGAAATTCAAATAGTTAAGATAAACATCATGTTACGAGCAACGTTCGCATTACTCAGTGTTACTAGCTTCGCCGTATCTGCCAACGCCCATCTTCCTTCTGGAGAAGAGTGGCTCAACCATGCGACTGAAGGGCTTGCACCTTATTGGTTAATGCCTAGCGCTCAAGGAGAACCGGTAGGAAACTTCCCTACTTTCCGCTGTGATGACGGTACCTTGCTCGATGTTTCTGATGTGTGCCATGAACTAAACAAAGGCTGGATCACGCCACACTTTGGCAAAGAGTTTACGCGGATGAAGTCACGTCAAACTTATGCCTATGGCGTGCTCTACCACCTTAGTGGCGATAAGCAGGCTTTAGCGCTTGCCAAGCAAGGAGCCTACTACATCATTGATCAGCTAGAAGATAAGCAAAACGGCGGCTTTATCGGCTACACAAAAGAGGGAAAAGTAGGCCAGAATTGGCAGCAGCGTACTTCTCAAGATCAAGCGTATGCATTAGTTGGCCTTGCCATGTACTACTACCTGACTCAAGACAAAAAGGTAGAAGAAGCACTCATCGCACAACAAGCTTTTATCTTTGATAAATATCGACTTAGCGACAACAGCGGTCTTGCTTGGGTACTTGCGGATGGTGAAGATGGCAAAGCCACACAGCGTGAACTGGTCGCGCAACTTGATCAGATTAACGGTTATATGCTGTTAGTCGCTCCCCTGCTAAAAGAGCCCACCAAGACAAGATGGCTTGATGATCTAAGTTGGCTGACACAAACCATGGTCGAGCACTACCACTCTGAAGATGAACAACGCTTCTACGGGGCCATTCACAGCAAAGCCGCCAAGATGCCGAATGCTAATCACAACGATTTTGGGCACACCATCAAAGCGTATTGGATGACTTACCTTACAGGCCAAACATTGAATAACTCTGAATGGAAAGAGTTTGGCATCAAAGGGATGAAACACACTCTCGTTCATGCGCAATATCAGAAAAATTTCGTGAGTGTATCCCAATATTATGGCGAGGAACTTCAGAAAGCGTGGAAAGGACAAGAGATAACTGGCTGGCAAAGCCGACCAAACACAAATTGGGCTTCATCATGGGAATGGGCGGAGCTTGATCAAGCAGCGATGACGGTTTCGCTGGTCGATGGTTCAATGAAAGACGTACTGCAATACACCCTACCCACCTTTCATGATGTATGGGTCGACCACAAATACGGCGGCGTGGGGCTTGATCCAAAACGCACCAAAGCTTTCCATTGGGGCAACGGTTATCACCAGTTTGAACATGCGCTGATTGGCTATTTGTTCGCTCAGCAAGTTGACGCCAAGCCAGCAGTATTGCATTACGCAAGGCCGACCAACAGCGAGATGCCAATGGAACCTTATTACTATCAAGGGGATGTGGTTAAGTTAGAGAACCTAGATGATGGGACACAAAAGGTCAGTTTCAATAACATTCGACCTTAGCGTTGGTTGTTTGTTCTAAATGGACTTGAGATTCAGGGCTACGGGGAATGGACAAGGTCAAAGAGTTAGCACAATAGTGATGTCGCAGACCAAACAAAAGCCGCTGTTGATCAGCGGCTTTCTTGATGGAGATAAGCGGAGGTTAGTTGTCCAACCCTTTAATTGGGTTCATCGAGTGATAAACGGTGTTCACGTCACCAGTCATCGACAATGAACTCAAGTCATCAATGAAGAAACGGCTGGTCATTGTGTGCTTACCGCCATTGATAAAGATTTCGATCACTGACTTATCAACATAAACCTCGATGGTTTGCTTGGTGCTCAACCTCGGTGCTTTTCTCACTGAGCCAAACTCTTCCGCGTAGAGCTGAGACATCTTACTGCGATCAAGCATGAACTCCTTTTCTGTAGCACTGAACACGATGTTATCACCCGCAACGTTAGCAAGTGTAAACTCAAACTCGTCAGTATCAGTTTCGAGCTCAACCATGAAGCTGGTTGTATCCAATTCAAGAGTATTTTCAACCACCACAGCTTCACCCTGTAGCGCTTTCAATTCAGGTAAAGCAGACTGAACAAGATAGCCATCTTGGATTTGAAGTTCGCGTGGTAACGACAACATGCCCGCCCACTGATACTCATTAGATGGTGTATCAATCTCAGGCAGACCAATCCAAGCAATCAGAATACGGCGGCCTGTATCATCTAAATAAGTCTGTGGTGCATAGAAATCGAAGCCATAATCTGGCTGCGCAATATCTTGGTGGTTTTCCAGTTCTACCGAATCGAGATTTAAGCGGTCACCGACGATATAAGCCACCGAGTAGATATTTTTGAAATCGTATGGATTTTCGCTAGACACACCTTGTGGAGAAAACAGCATCACCGACTGATTCTCTATTTCAAAGAAATCTGGGCATTCCCACATATAGCCAAGGTTGTTGTAACGAGTTTGAATTGGGCCTTTGTGCTGCCAATTCATCAGGTCTCGGCTGCAATATAGCGCCATAGAGCCAGTATTTTGAGGCGTTTGAGCACCCACAACCATCAGATAATCGCCGCCCTGTTTCCACACTTTTGGGTCGCGGAAATGTTCGGTGTAGTGATCGTTTTCGATAACCACGCCGTGCTTTTCTATTTTGCCGTCAGCAGACATCTTGGCAAAACATTGAGTTGGCACTCGCAACCAATTTCCATCGCGCTTGTTACCTGTAAAAAACAACAATGCATTGTCGTTTTCAACCAATGCACCACCAGAGTAAACACCGTGAGAGTCGTAATCTTGGTCTGGGTGCAAGCCAATGCCGTGGTCTTCGAAATGAACGAAGTCTTTGGTAGAAAGGTGGTACCAGTACTTCATACCATGGACGGGGCCAACTGGCGTCCATTGGTAAAATAGGTGGTGTTCACCATTAAAGAAACACAGACCATTCGGATCATTAAGCAGACCAAACTTAGGCGCAATATGGTAGCTTGGATAGCCAGAGTCTTGTTTGCGAAGCTCTACCATCGCATCAATACTCTCTAGAGAAATATCTTCTATACGGCGATATCTTTGCTCTACTGTCCAGTTCGAGTTCAAACTCATACACTCTCCTCTACGGCATTCGTATTTGAAGAGTCTTTTTGAATAAACTGAGTAAGAGCTTCTTGCGTTGGAAGTGCGGTCATTGCGCCTTTTTGCGTGGTCGCCAGTGCACCACACCCATTCGCCCACTGAATTGCAGAATCGACGACTTGTTGATTGTTCCACTCATCATCTTGAGAAAGCTTTGCAAGCAAACCGCCAACAAAAGCATCGCCTGCACCCGTGGTATCCACTGGCGTCACTGAGCGACCTGAAATCAACACACCTTGGTTTTCAAATACTCGCCAAACGCCTTTCGCGCCCTGCGTAACCAGAACAAGCGTGTTGTTAAGATCTGCAATGTTAGCCAAACCTTGTTCCATCGAAGTTGAATCGGTTAAGAAATCCAGTTCTTCTTCTGAGAATTTAACCACATCAGCCAATTCAACCGCTTTCATGACCACAGACTTAATTTCAGATGGGTTTTGCCACACTTCATCACGAAGGTTTGGATCGAAGCTGATGTAACCGCCCGCGGCTTTCATACGTCGGATCGCTTCGAAGGTACTGCTTCGGCTTGGTTCATTAGCCAAAGAGATCGAGCAGACGTGTAGCCACTCGTTTTTCTTAAATTCGGGAATGTCTTCAACAGACATAAACTGGTCGGCACTTGGCTTAACCATAAACGTAAAGCTACGCTCGCCTTGGTCATCAAGATCGACCACCACGGTTGACGTGCGTTGTTCAGGGTCCTTCACCAAACGCTCGGTATTCACACCTTCCTTTTGCAGAGTCACTTCCATAAAAGTGCCAAACGGATCGTTACCCACTCGGCCAAAAAATGCGCTTTTGCCTAAAAGGCGAGAAATCGCTACCGCGACATTAGCAGGCGCACCGCCCGGACATTTCAATAATGTCGCGTCAGTCTCCGGAATGAGGTCGACGACGGCGTCTCCAGTTACCCAAACTTGATTCATCTTTCTTACCTTAAAACTGAAAATCATGACAACCGAAAGCGATGGCAATCGAAAGCAGTAGCAACCAAAAGCAAGGTGACACTTCACGCTGTCATGTAAAAATATAAAAAGGCTAGCTAAGCCAAATCACCTAGCTAGCACCCCAAAGCTTAGGAAATGAAGTGAAAAGGGGGGCTTCACTTCTAGGGAGAAACGTTAAGCTGTTGCTTTAATGTTTTGCTTGCTGCGCTCGCGCAGACCTAAAACAACGGTCAGAGCAAAGGCAGTCACGAACGCGATAATCATACCTACCACGTAGTAGCCAATCTTTTCTGGTGATATTGAGATGATGCCAGGAATACCCGCCGCACCCAGTGCTTGTGCTTTCACATTGAACATCGTGATAAACGCGCTTGAAATCGCAGCGGCACAAACCGCAGCAATGAATGGATAGCGAAGCTTCAAGTTCACACCGAACATTGCAGGTTCAGTAATACCAAGCAAGCCAGTCACACCAGAAGGAATCGCGATACCTTTCATTTTCTTATCTTTACTCATGAAACCAACCGCTAGTGCCGCTGCACCTTGTGACACGTTAGACATCGCCGCGATAGGGAAGATGAACGTACCGCCAGTCGTTGCGATATCCGCAAGCAGCTGAGTTTCAATAGCAATAAAGCTATGGTGCATACCAGTAATAACAAACGGCGCATAAATCAAACCAAACACCGCACCGCCAATGAAGCCAGCACTGTTGTATAACCAATTTAGGCCGTCACCAAGCAGGAAGCCGATATCACGAGTAAATGGACCAACAATCGTGAATGTTAACAAACCAGTTATGAAAATCGCCAATAGCGGCGTTAGCAAGTTATCCAGAACCGAAGGAATAACTTTACGCAGCCCAAGCTCAACTTTCGCTAGAATAAACGCAGAAACAAGAACGGGTAGTACTGAACCTTGATAGCCTACTTTCTCGATTTCGAAACCTAAAATGTTCCAAACCGGAATGCTGCCCGACACTGATGCGCCACCGAAGCCCCAGCCGTTAAGCAAGTCTGGGTGAACCATCAACATACCTAAAGCCGCGCCAAGGTATGGGTTACCACCAAACTTCTTACTCGCTGAAAATGCTAATAAAATAGGTAAGAACACAAAAGGAGCATTAGCAAATGTATTGATCATGTTTGCTAAGTCGGTCAAACCCGGATTAGCGTCGATTAAAGATTTGCCATCAATGAATAAGCCTTGAGCCGTCAATAGGTTGTAGATACCCATCAACAAACCACCAGCAACAATCGCCGGAATGATTGGTACAAAAATATCAGACAGGCCTTTCACCGCGCGTTGCAGGATATTTTGGTTGTCAGCACCTGCAGACGCCACATCGTTGGTCGACATTTCCGTCATTTCAGTCAGCTTAGCCAACTCAGCATAAACTTGGTTTACGATGCCTGAGCCAAAGATGATCTGATATTGACCGGCTACTTTAAACTGGCCCTTAACCCCTTCTAGGTTATCAATCGCCTGTTCATCAATTTTATCTTGGTCTGCAACCGCAAGACGCAGACGAGTCGCGCAGTGTGCGAGTGCGGTGATATTACTTTTACCACCTAATAGAGAAAGCAGCTCTTTTGCTATTTTTGGATAATTCATTACATACCCCATTGGATTATCATTTGAGCTTTTGAATTTTCGGGAACGTTTGCAAAACAAATTTTTGCCTAGAAATAACAAATGATCAAAGATAACTGCTCAATAGTGTGAGAATGATCTTCAAATTATCTCCCTAGGATAAGAAGACAGGGTTAAAATCCCCTAATAACAGGTAAATTTGATGCTCTGTTTGCAAACAATCCCAAAACTAAAATTACAATTGGATAATGAATAATGGCTAGTCTTCATGATGTCGCTCGTCTCGCTGGAGTTTCCAAGTCGACGGTTTCAAGAGTAATCAATGATGAGTATGGCGTAAAAGACGCGACCAAGGTGAAGGTGCGTAAAGCGGTTGAAGAGTGTGGCTATCTCCCAAACCAAGTCGCTAAAGACTTAAAGTCCCAAAAAACCAACCTGGTTGGCGTGATTGTTCCTAGGGTTTCTTCCCATGCCACCTCTCAGGGTGTCGATGGTTTAACCGCCGTCTTAGAGCAAGCGGGCAAGCATGTATTATTAGCGAGCACACACCAAATACACCATAAAGAACTTGAATATATTCAGATATTTAACCAGAAGCGTGTTGAAGGCATCATCCTGTACGCGACCCACCTCGACAACCAATTAGTCAAAGCGATTCAAAGCTCTGCCGTACCCGTGGTATTGGTTGGTCAAGACGGGTCAATGTTTAACATCCCAAGCATTGTGCACGACGACACTCGCGTAGGGTTTGAAGCGGGTAATCGCCTCATAGCGAAAGCTTGTAAGCATATGGGATTCATCGGTGTGCAAGGTGATGATATTGCGGTTGATAAGATGAGATCGGAAGGCTTCGCTCAATCGCTTCAATTTAACGACCTCACACTGCAATTTCACGCCCGTGGCGACTTCACCATAGAATCAGGTTACCAACTGGCGAAGCAGTATCTCAAGGAGCACACCAAGCTCGATGGCCTATTCTGCGCCACTGACCGTATCGCAATCGGTGCGATCAGAGCAATTCAAGAAGCGGGCCTCGTTCCAGGAAAGGATGTCTTGGTACTCGGCGTGGGTGATGATGAACTTGCTTCAGTATGCACACCAACGCTGTCTACGTTTAACTATGCGTTTGATAAAGCGGGAGAAAATGGAGCCAAGCTGCTACTCGACCGTATTGAGAAAAAAGGCTTTGAAATGAGCAAGATGGTGTTGACCTTCACCACTATTGACCGAGAGTCTTGCTAGCGATTTATTTCAGAGATCAGGTTATCCCAAGATAAAAAATGCCAACCTTCGAGTTGAAACGATAAGGTTGGCATTTGGTGATGCGACTATCACATCATGAGTAACACTCTCTATCTAAACGATATATCAAGCAATTAGAACCAAGTTTCCATCTGCAGTGCAAACAGAACCTCGCCGCCCTCTCCCATCGTTGCAGCATCTGCTTCAGTGCTAATCGAGTAACCATTCAGGTCTTCACTCCAATCCACATAGCTCACAGCGAAACGCAGTTCAGGCCTATCAAAGAAACCAGTGCTAGTTGAAAGCTTGAGTGTTGGTGCAACTGTCGCTTTGTAGAAACCGCCGCTCGCTTGCTCTGTCGAGTTGTCTAAATCCATGTATTGCAATGAACCTTCGTAAACCATCTCAAAGTTCTCTGTGAACTCTTGAGCTAATCGAACGTTTAAAGAAGCCCATGTGAACTCGTCATTCTTCTTCAAACGATCTTGGCTATGCTCTGCCATTAATGCAGGTGCTAAGCGCCAGTTGTCGCCAATGCGAGTGACACCGTAGCTAAACAGGCGAACGGCTTTCGCGTCATCCAGTAGATCACCATTTGAACCGATGCCTTTTAGCTCTGCACCTAGGCCACTACCCACTAACATACCCGTTTTAGAGAAGCCTTCGCTCAGACCAAAGAAGTTGTCTCCATGGTACGCAAACATTGCGTGTACACCGCTTTCAGCTGCGCCATTTAGGCGGCTATCGTTGTCTGCTGAGGTCATACCGCTCAACATCACTTGCCATTGGCCAATACGGTTATTCATGGTTGCAATGTAGTTTTCTACATCTGTTGACGAGCTATCAATCTCACCAAAATCTCGGCCATAAATAGAGAAATTCGCTTTCCAGTTGTCGCTCATCTGAACGTCATAAACGCCCGCACCAGTACCTGATAAGAAGACAATATCCGAATCGAAAAAGTGAATATCAAAGTTGTCGCGATCGAATCGTTTACCCGCCCAAAACGTTGCTTCAGAAAACGCTTCAGATTCAGAGAACATGCTCAGACGGTTCAGTTCTGAATACACTTGTCGCACATTCAACTGGCTTTCGCTGGCAGTCCACTCGTTATTTGTCTCAGTACTGTCGGCCAACATGATGCGAAACAAAGCACTAGAGCCATCGTCTGCAAATCGCTTATGAATCAAGTTCGCTTCAACGTAATGATCATCTTCAACACCAAGACGTCCAATTGGAGCTCCAATGGCACCCGCCGCTGTCATGTAAGGACCAGTACCTGTCGCGCCGTTTAGGTCGTCGTTGATCAATAACCCAGAGCGAGCATAGCCGTGAAACTCAAACGAAGAAGCCTTTTCATTGGCCTCGGTAGAGACCTGCTCTGTTTGTACAACCCTTTGTTCTAATTCATTAATACGTTGCTCTAATGCTGCAACGTCTTCACTTGCTAATACCGATGTAGTCATTAGCCCCATTGTTACAGCAACCGCTAAAATGTGTCGTTTCATTCTGATGTTCTCACGTTAATTGTTTTGGATTATCTGCAAACGTTCCCAAAATAATTCGTAAGCACATTTCGGCTTATACTTTTGATGTATAAGCTCTATATCGAAGAAGAAATAGAAATCAGTCGTGTTGATTACTTCACTTTTGTATCTGAGTGGATGATAGATCGATAATTTCGGGAACGTTACCGAAAATGCATAATTCTGATAACTTTGTCACAAGTGAAATTGATTAATGGGCGAAAAATAGTGTATCGCGCACATTGAAGCCTTTATCAAGGTCGTCGATAAGCTAGAGTCAGTTACGAACAAAGCGTGATGAAACACACAATAACCACCAGCTTTAACTGATGAATAACTCGATTATCGAAGGTGAACACGGTTTTGTTCGATCTAATAAATGACGATCGAATCATAAAAGGGAAGTTAGAAATGAATCCAGATACTTATGAAAGCTTCCAATAAAAAAGCCAAGTTGAACCTTAGTGATCAACTTGGCTTTAAATGGCTCAATGAATGCTTTCTAGCGCGTTGTAACGTCACAAAAGTAGAGATTATTTAATTGGATAATGTCGCTTTAAAAACGCAATCACATGCGGTACATACTTATCGGTATCAAAAATTGGAGCACTATGACCAACACCCTCCTCGATAAACAGCTGATTCTCAATGCCGTACTTGTCCAAAGCATGTTTGAGGATCTGGCTTTGCGCTAAAGGCACTCGCTTATCCAGTGTTCCATGGAACTGAATGTAAGGCGGAGCATCACTGTTTATATAACTGGTCGTTGAAGCTTGTGCCGCTAGCTCTGGTACTTCACTCGGGATATCACCTAAAAAGCGTGACACCGACGACTTTTTACTGGTTGGTCTGTTCCCTTTATTACCTAGTTCCAGCAGGTCCGTCGGGCCAAAAAAGCTTACAACTCCAGCCACTCGATACTTAGGTTCTGAGTAAAAGCTAATGTCACCGTGCGTATTACTTGCGCCGACCAATCCCGCTAAATGACCACCAGCTGAACGCCCCATCATAACCACGTTATCGGCGGCAAGATTGTACTTGTTAGCATGGTCATGAAGATAGTTAATAGCATCATTAATATCCGCGACTGGTTTTGGGAAAGTTGCTTCGCCACTTAAACGATAATCGACCGCAGCCAACGCATAACCTTCATCCAAAACAGAATTAAGCAACAACGGGTTTTTAGTCGGAATATCGTCTTTAGTGCCACGCTTCCACGCACCGCCATGTACCCAAACGAGCAACGGATATTTTCCATCAACCTTTGCTTCTGTTTTGGGAAGGTAGAGATCAAGCTTGATCTCTCGTGCTTCTACCGTCTTAAACAAGATGTCCTTTTCTACTGTGTATACCGCATTAGCATTAGCATTAGCATTAGCAGCCGATAATCCAACAAATGAAAGCATCAGTAATTTTGTTATCTTTTTCATTATGAACCTCTTATCTAGAATGACGCTTCTGCTGCTAACCAGTAACGACGACCATCTTCAACGTAGCCAAACTCTTCGTAATCGGTTTGTTCATCAAATAGGTTGTAGATACCAGCCATCACCTTAAGGTTCTTTTGCACATACCAGTTGGCACCTAAGTCAACATAAGTAATTGATGGCGCTTCGTATTGTGTTCTTGAACTACTCGTTGTCGGTTCTGACTCTTTGCCACGGTATGTCACTCGCATCCAAGATTGGACATCATCACGTACTTGCCAATCTGCATTTACGGTAACTAAATGCTCAGGAACTTGTGTTAGTGGCTTACCCTCATCTTCACCAGACTGCTTCTCAGTATGTGTATAGGTATACGTCGAACCGACAGAAATCGCCTCAGTAATGCCTTTGTTTATCGTGTATTCAGCACCGTAAGTAATCGCGTCTTCAATGTTCACGTAGGTAGAATCACAACCACGTCGGCCACAGTTAGTGCTCAGCTCTTTCTTGTCGATCTTGTCTTTAAAGTCACTGTAGAATACGGTGATGTTCGAGCTTAAATCGGCATCGCCAACAAAGTACACGCCCATTTCACTGTTCACTGACGTCTCGGCTTTTAGATCAGGATTACCGTAAACCGAGCAGTCGCCACCACAACTTTCTTGCGCCCAACCCGCTTCCATCTCAGTTAAGCCTGGTGCTCGATAACCCGTTGAAACACCGCCTTTCACTGTCCAATATGAGTCGACACTCCACACACCATAAACGCGAGGGCTCAGATGAGACTCGAACACGTCATTTTGATCAAATCTGAGGCCAGTTGTTAGAGCAAAAGAATTGGTGATGTACCATTCATCTTCCGCAAACAGTGACCATTGGTTATTTTTGAAGACATGATCTTCTGCAGAATCTGTCAGCTCCTGACGTGTCTAGTTGAAGCCGATAGTTAGGTAGTGCGCCTCAAGCACAGGCATAGACCATTGTGAGTTCAGAGTCAGGTTTTCCACTTCCATTTCTCCGCCTTCATTCTCAACCGTTTCATTGTTGATGTATGAAGTGCCCGAGCCCCAGTCGTAGTTGCCTGAGTGAGATAGGCCCAATGATTGACGATTGTTCACACGCTCAGAATCTGTGGTTTTCGATTTTCCATCCGTCGTCACTCGTTCTTGATCGTGATAGGTGTAATCAAACGAGAAAGTATCGTCATCCGTAGGCGTCAAGTGTAGTGCGCCACGGTAACTCTCTAATGTTTTGCCTCCGTATCCGTAAAGAATCTCATCTTCCTTACGCTCTTGATATAAACCAGAGAAAGAAGCACTCAACAAGCCATCAATAAGAGGGCCCGCTAGATGCACTTGGCTTTGATATGAATTGCCCGAGTCTGAGTTCTCTTGCAGTGTTGTTTCACCACGTACGCTGCCATACCACTCTTGATAATCTTTACGAGTGATAATGTTGATCACACCGCCAATCGCGTCTGAACCGTAAAGCGTCGACATTGGGCCACGCACGACTTCAACTCGCTCAATCGCGTTTAGAGGTGGTAGCCAATCTTGCTCAAAGCCACCACTGCTGTTTTGTTGTGTTTCACGGCCAGACTGCTTGCGTCCATCGACCAAAATCGCCGTGTATTCTGCAGGCATACCACGTATTGAAATGTCTTGGCTCGAACCACCACCTGTCACTATCACACCAGGTACATCACGCAGCGCGTCTGTCAGATCTTTATACGATCGGTTTTCCAGCTGCTCACGAGTAATCACGCTGATCGACGCTGGCGCTTCAGTGACAACCTGCTCATAACCAGCTGCTGTCACAACCATGGTTTCCATAGTCGTCGCTTCAATGGTCAAAGCTTCGGTATCAACTTGATTTACTTGTTCGTTAGCAAAGCCCATCACAGGGAATACAAAACACGCAGCAGCTATAGACTTAGAAAGGGGGGAACGAGTAAACGTTTGAATAGTGTTCATCTTGGCTCTACTTAAATTGAGATTGTATTTAATAATCATTCTCAATTAGAGCGGCGTAAATCATTCGCTTCAAGCATAATGCTATCGCCAAAATAGAATATCGCTATCCGCCAGACGGATAGTTACCTTCATCTTATGCTTGATATGAAACTGATGATGTTGCGAATAACGGCTCTCAAATCACTCAGACTTCGGTGCTTACTTAACTAGAAGTCACTCTCTTTTAAGAGTACGTATCTTTGCCTACATAGAGGTCTTTGAATATTTCACGTACCCATTCACACATCGGGTCATCATGAAATCGCTTGTGCCAGTACAAATAAACTTCTTGAAAGCTCAAGTGGAGTTCTTCTGGGACTTCTCTGGTGATCAGGCGGGGATCATGACACGCTGCTTCTGCAAAAGGTGTTGGAAGGTGAAAGATGATGTCGGTTTCAGCAGCAATACTTGGCGCCGAGCTGAAGTTACTCAACTGCACAGGTGCAGACAGGCGCTGCTTTTTATTGGCTAAACCGAGTTCTTGGTATTTGTGTTCGAAAGAGAGCCTTTTCTCACCTTGTAGAGAGACTTGGCCAAAATCATATTCCGCCAGCTTTTGTGGGGTCAGAGTTTCATTCGCCAATGGGTGCTCTCGGCTCATCAACAAACGGAACGTGCGCTTCGCCACTGTCATACGATAGATATTTTGCTCAGCAGAAGGCGGCTGATGCGAAGATAAGGCAAAGTGCACATCACCTGCGACCAAGGATTCGAAATGACGCTTGGGCGCAGAATCTAAACTCACGATCATGTTCGGCGCTTCTTTGCGGATCTTAGCGATCACCTTGGGCATTAAGGTATTAATTTGAGGCAGTAAGCCATAAAATTTCACAGTACTATCAACCTTGCTTGGGTCAAACGACTGCTTATGAACCAACTTTTCCAGGTTAGTAATAACGGTGTTGATATCGTTTTTAATCGACTCTGCTTTTGGGGTCAGCTCATAGCCATACTTCTTACGTACCAGCAGCTCATCATCAAAGAAGGTACGCATTTTTTGTAGCGTACGACTTACCGAAGACTGGCTCATGTTCAGAGACATTGCGGTATTAGAGACGTGTTTTTCTTCGAGTAAATGCTTAAGAACGAAAAGAAGATTCAGGTCAATCTGGGAGAGGTTCATGAGTGCGTCACCAAAATAATGAGGGCATCGTTGAGACAATACGCCGCGCTCAAACCACGGCAATGCATATCAATGATTGGGGTTCAAGATATCGAGTTAACGGCTCTGCGAGCATGATTTAAAGTTCAATAGAAAAACGACTAAATCAAAAAATAGAAATAGAGATCGCTACTTTCTCTTCCCCTGCTCCACCAACTTTTCATTCCATGCCGTATTGCCGTCACGCTTAGAGACATCGTACTCCGCACAGAACTGAGATATGGTCATATTGTTATCGCCAGTGGCAAGCTTGAGAGCCAACTGAACTTGTTGAAGCTTGCTTTGCAGTCGCAAGATTTGACCAGCATTTGGGCTTTTCTCTTTGGCGTATTTTAAAGCCGCATGCTTACGTTCTGCCGCGCCCGCTCGGCGATCTGCTTCTGATAACAGATACTTGAGTTGAGCAACACTCTTGCCTTTCTTGAAGGCAGGATCAAGCAACTCAACGCATTCATCAAACGATGGATCGATAACGTATGGGTCAACTTTATGAGCTTGTTGGCGCATCCATTCGAGTGCGAGTTTTTCATCTGACATAATTACATCTTTACCAAAGAAACAGCCCTATATGGTATCGCTCAATAGCAAACCGCTGCAATAACAAATTGAGTGACTTTACGCCTTTTTACACTGTGCCGATTGACTAATTTAACAATCACAGCTCCAATAGTTGGCTTTAACGCATCACAAACAGCTCTTCGTGGTAGTGCTTTTCAATATCAAATTGATAGGTGTCTAATTCTTTTTTCAGTGATGTAGAGAACAACTCCGGCCCGCAGAAATACATCTCGTACTCGTTGAGGTCGCCACATTGATTGACAATTCTTCCGGCGTTTAGCCGCGGTGAGTGCAAGGTATCTATCACGGTCAACTTCACACCAACCGCGTGTGCTAGGTGCCACAACTCATCGATTAATTGCTTATCAACACCGCGAGTACAATAAAACAGTTGAATACGAGGATGATCTCGTTCTGTTTTGAGCGCTTCAAGTGTTGCAAAAAACGACGCTATCCCGACACCACCAGCAATCCAAATTTGTGGCTTGCTTAGGTCAAAATAAAGTCGACCATAGGGTCCTTCAACCGTAACCGCATCGCCCGCTTTCACTCGTTCATATAGGCCATTAGTAAAATCACCCAGCTCTTTGATCAAAAAGCGCAGCTCTGGATCATCACTGCCAGAAACAATGGTAAACGGATGCGGGTCTTCATTACCGAAACGCAAGTACGCAAACTGCCCAGCTTTGTGACCTTGCCAAGATGCCTCCGGTTTTAACACCAGCTCCATCACTTCAGCTTGTGGAAAATAGCGAGTCGAGATAATCGTCGCTGAGTGACGATTACGACGCCCAACCAAGCCCAACAAACTGTAAATCGCTGCGATAGACCCAGCCAAAGCAAATGCCACAGTTAGATAATAAATAGGTTCTCCCCAATACGCTCGTTTAAGCAGGATTACTGAGTGGAAAGCGATAAACAGGTACGCAACCGACATCAGACGGTGCGACAATTTAAACGGTTTGTACTTCACTGCCGCCCATAGTGACACCACCAGTAAAATGAGCAACAAGTAGAAGCCCCACTCGCCAATACTCTGAGCAATACCGCGTAATTCATTGACCCATAACTCCCATCCAGTCAAAACAGCTTGCGGCCCTGAACCATCGTGTCGAACAGGCTTATCTAACACACCAGACACCACCAATGACTTAGGTATTTGGTACCACAACCAGTGTTTCACACCCAGTGCAACACCACCGATACCGAGCCATTTATGGACTCGATATGCTTTATCCATACCTTTCAGCCAATTCTCAACCATAGGCAAACGCATCGCCAAGATCATTGTGATGGACATTAACACCAGAGACAAAATACCTGAGTACTGAATCATGGCTGAGCGCCATTCAAAGACATCGCTTGAAGCGAATAATTGCGGTTCCATCGCAAACCAAAAGGCTGACATTGTGGCAATCATTGCCCAAATGATATTGCGGACTGTTTTCATTTGTTAACACTCATAAAGACGACATCATTACTTTAGCTCCTGTGATGTAAAGGGACGTCAACGTACGTAAATCTATGCAAAGGATCTCGTTCATTGTGCTGTAGCAGAGATAAAAGAGACAAACTGCCCACGGCCAATAAGCGCTCTTTGATCGATAAAAGCGGATTCTTCGTACATATAAGTCCGTTAGTGAGCATGCTCGAAGATAACAATAAATGAGAAGAAGAGAAGATATGAAGGACATGACCCTTTCTAAACAAGAGATCCAAACAATGGACCCGCGCCACCGCATTCGTTTGGTTAACTCCCTATCTGGATTTAAAAGCGCCAACCTAATTGGTACTTGTGATAAACAGGGGCTTGAAAACCTTGCGATAGTGAGCTCTGTCATTCACCTAGGGTCTGATCCCGCGCTGCTTGGTTTTATTGTTCGCCCAGATAAAAGCCGACGTCATACGCTAGAAAACATCCTAGAAACTAAGTACTTCACCGTTAACAGCATTGGTGCTGACTTTGTTAAAAAGGCCCATCAAACCTCGGCTCGCTACCCTAAACCAGTCTCAGAATTCAACGCGGTCGGCTTAACGGCCTATTATGACGACACATTCCCCGCTCCCTTCGTCTTGGAGAGCAGTTTAAAGATAGGGTTAGCGTTCAAAGAACAGATAACAATCGAAAGCAATCAAACGCAAATGTTGATCGGTGAAGTTATAACGATTCACGCACCCAAACGCGCCGTGATGCCGGATGGCTACCTTGATTTAGAAGCGTTGGATTTGGTCACGGTATCAGGGCTTGATAGCTACCACGTAACTCAAAGACTGCACCGATTAAGCTATGCAAAACCACAACAGCCACTCTTTCCACTCACTCGTGAAGGTAACCCAACTTCATGGGAAGCTTTCGAACTCAATCTAAACTAATTTTGTTCGGCAATTTGCTATCAAAAGTGCTAACGTCCTTTAATTCCAAGAGATGCATCTCACACAGGCGCATCTCACTAAGCACACTATTCGTTCTTACGTCTGTTTCCAAGGACCCTTTTGAAGTTAACTCACTTTAAATACAAAACGCGCGAAGGCCCAGACTACCGACATGGCGATCAGGTGTCATTCATGGACATCAAACAAACCTTCGGTATGGGCAGCATTCGTGTGGGTGCTTGGGTGACGAAAGAAGAAAAAGAGTTGGCCGCAAATCTGATATTCGATTCGCTAGCCGACTTGGCTTACATCTTGGCTTTGCCACCAGAAGCGATTGGCCTTCGCGGCACATTAGGCTTAGCGTTCGGCAGTGGCGGCAGAAAAGGCGTACAAGCACACTATGCCCCGAACCAACGAGAATTAGCCCTCGCGAAGAATGCCGGAGCTGGCGCGCTCGCTCACGAGTTTTGGCATGCATTTGACCACTATATCGCTGAGAAAGCGTTTGAAATCGGCGATACCTCTGGCCCTCGCAAGCAGATCCTGTTCGCCAGCGACTGTTGGTTGCACGATAGAACGGTGCGACCTCATCCATTAAACGAAAGTTTGATGTCTCTGTTTGATGCCACACTGCTTAGCGACAATAACTTGGACAAACACGATTATGTGGCTCGCAGTGTGATTGCCGACAAAGCGATGTCTGCCCGTTACTTCTCACTACCCACAGAGATGATGGCGCGCGCTTTTGAATCCGTGATTGAATCGTGTTCCGATATCAAGAACGCTTATCTAGTGGATGGCACAACCAAGCCTGATATGTACCCCGTGTATCCTGATATGGCGCACCGAGAACAGATATACCAAGCCCTGCAAGGTTACTTCGCACCATTAGGCCGATCTTTGAGTAAATAGCATTTTGAGTCAGTAACTCTCTGCATATTTACAATGAATGACATGTACCATAAGTTGATCATGTGTAACCTCTGATATAACATGTACAACAAGCGGAACATGTAGAATAGTTAATTCATGAATGATTAACTATTCTGTGTATATAGAAAGATTAAACATATCCAAAAACAACAGGGTAAATAAGTGATGAATATTGTTTCTTTTACTGAGGCCAGAAATAGCCTTAAGTCTGTGCTCGATAGAGTGGTAGACGATTCTGATGTTACGGTAATAACCAGACGAGATTCAGAAGATGCAGTGGTCATGTCTCTTGATCATTTTAATTCAATGCAAGAAACCTTGTACCTAATGAGCTCGCCTAAAAACGCTGAAAGATTGGCTGAATCTATTGCTCAACTCGAAGCCGGAAATACAACCGTTCGAGAATTGAATAATGACGAATGATCGAAAGATTGTATTTACAGATAATGCTTGGGAAGATTACCTATACTGGCAAACCCAAGACAAGAAAACGCTCAAGAAACTAAATAAGTTGATTGAAGCCGCTAAAAGAACGCCCTTTGAAGGGATTGGAAAGCCGGAGCCACTAGTCGGCAACCTGTCTGGCTTTTGGTCAAGACGAATCGATGACAAGAATCGATTAGTGTATAAAGCAGATGACGATAACTTTTATATAATTGCTTGTCGTCACCACTATTAAAAGCAGTAAGCAGCACATAGAAAGGGCAGTAATGATCAGTTGGCCATCTTTGGTAAAACTCGACGGTGATGATGAGCTTATTTACGTCGCATCCGAACACGAATTTCAAGCAGAATGCTCAGACATGATCCTGGGTGAAGATGATTACCTCATTGATTCAGAGGGTAACAGCTACGCACTTCAATCGATATCAAATCAACTGTCTCTAGCGAAACGGCCTGAGCAATATTCAGTAGAAAGCGTGACCAAGCTGATTCGAAACCACGAGTTTCAAAAAGCTGAAGTGTGCCTGATGAAGATCCACTTCCTAACGATTGAAGAAGCAATTCAGTCGCTGGCTTTTGAGGCTCGCTAATACTGCTTAAGAGCTCGTATCAAAGCGAATCCCCAAGACAGATTAAACAAAAACAGCGCCAATTCAGGCGCTGTTTTTGTTTGTTGTCTTAGCTATCTCAAAGAAAGCTAATACATTAAGCGATAAAAATCTGTGCCAGTGCGTAGCCTAAGCAACATGCGCCTACTACACCGATTAAACCCACCGACATGAATGAGTGGTTGAAGTACCACTTACCAATCTTGGTGGTGCCAGAAACATCGAAGTTTACTGTTGCGATATCTGATGGGTAGTTCGGGATGAAGAAGTAGCCGTAAACCGCTGGCATCAAGCCGATAAGCAGGGCTGGGTCTAGTCCTAATCCAAGCCCAACAGGCAGCATCATACGTGCAGTAGCGGCTTGCGAGTTCACCACAACCGATACAATGAATAGCGCTAGTGCAAACGTCCATGGGTAGTTGGTCACCATTTCCACGATGCCAGACTTGAACTGAGGCATTGCGTATTGGAAGTAGGTATCCGACATCCAAGCGATACCGAAGATAGCAATCGCCGCCACCATACCCGATTTGAATACCACGCCGTTTGGCACATCACGTGGGTCAGTTTTGGTCGCCAGCAAGATGATACCGCCGAAACAGAGCATCATCATTTGGATGATCACCGACATCTTAATTGGCTTATCGCCGTCTACGATGGTTCTGATCTCAGGCACCATCGCCACGATAACAATCACGACAATCGACAATAAGAAAATCAATACCGCATTACGCGCCGAAGTTGGCAGCACTTCATCCAAAGACGTCGCAGTGGTGCTTTCGATGCGCTTTTTCCACTCAGGATCTTTTAGACGCGCTTGGTATTCAGGATCGTCGTTCAGTTCTTTGCCGCGTTTCAGGCTGTACAAAGAAAGCAAAAACGTACCAAACAGCGTTGCAGGCACCGTCACCATCAAAATGGAAAGCAGTGTAATAGAGTGTTGAATATCAGAAAGCTGCGCGAGGTAGTACACCACAGCGGCTGAAATTGGTGATGCGGTAATAGCTAGTTGAGACGCGACAGACGCAGCTGCCATTGGACGCTCAGGACGAATCCCGTTCTTCAATGCCACATCACCGATGATAGGCATAATTGAATACACCGCGTGACCAGTGCCCAATAGGAAAGTCATCGAGTAAGTCACGAACGGAGCTATCAGGGTGACGCGTTTCGGGTTCTTTCTTAGTACCCTTTCCGCCACTTGGAGCATGTATTTTAAGCCACCGGCCGCTTCGAGGATCGAAGCACAGGTTACCACCGCGAGGATGATCAGCATTACGGTGACAGGTGGAGAGGTTGGTGGCATCTTGAAGACAAACACCTCGATAACCAAACCAATACCAGAAACAACACCTAAGCCAATACCACCATACCGAGACCCGATATAAAGTACGACTAATAAAAATAGAAACTCAAAATACAACATAAGCAACCCTGCTAAAAATATGGACTAATGATATTTTGTCTCTAAGCTCAGCCATTTACTTATTGCTTGGTCACACTATCATTAAAGGCTACCGCAAATTGTTTTTTATAAGATTATGGTCACGCTAACAAGCCTGTAAGTTTATGAAATGTAATAGTAAAACAAACACCCGACCTCGATTTGTTATGTATAACAGTCATAATTGTATCTGTTAGATCTCGATGACCTATAAAAGATTAGGCTCATAACTGAACGATATTATTTCAGCTTGAATTAATGAGATTTCAAGTCATTCAGAAGCATATTGCACACCCAATACTTCCGATTCTAACTCAACGCTGACTCGCCTATCCTTAGACACTATGTCAAAATACTCATTCTCACGACGACAATAGATAAAGAACCACGGATATGAATTTTCAAGCTGCTATTTTTGATATGGATGGACTACTGCTCGACACCGAGCGACTTTGTATGCAGGTTTTTGAAGAAGCATGTCACGCGCAAGGTGTTCCGTTTTTGCAAGATGTCTACCTAGGCATTATTGGCTGTAACGCAAAAACCATCGAACAGATCTTTAGAAATGGTTACGGTGAAGGCTTAGATTATCCTGCGTTAAACAACGAATGGCGAACTCGTTACAGTGCGATTGTTAAGAACCAAGCAATCCCTGTAAAAGACGGCGTGATTGAGCTGCTTGAATGGCTAAAATCGAATGACATTCCAATCGCGGTGGCGACCTCCACTCAGCTTGATATCGCAAAGAAAAAGCTTGAGCTAGCTGGCCTAGATTCGTACTTCACTTCATTAAGCACAGGCTGCGAAGTGACTCACGGCAAACCTCACCCAGAAATCTACTTACTCGCGGCAGAACGCTTAGGTGTTGCACCTGAAACCTGCCTAGCGTTTGAAGACTCAAACAACGGTATTCGTGCATCAATGGCAGCGAACATGATCAGCTTCCAAATTCCAGATTTGGTTGAGCCTTGCGAAGAAGTTAAAGCGCTTGGTCACACGATCAGCCCGTCACTGCATCATGTGTTAGCGCAGCTTCAACAAGCCACTGAATAAGCTCTGATTACCGTTAATAGCGCTTTAATCAACACAGAATAACCTTTCTATTAAGCCGACTCACTGAGTCGGTTTTTTTTGTGGGTATTCCTTTTATAAAAGATAAAAAATCGCGCTAGAAACTGTTACAGTCGATGTGAAACGATGGAAATCGAGAAGCAATATTGATAATGGAGAAAGGGACGCGTGATAGAAAAATTTGAAAGCCAACTGCTTGATTTTGCACAGCAAGAGATGACACAAGATGCAGCGCACGATATCAGCCATATTAAGCGCGTAGTCAAAACCGCCAAGGCTTTGTGTGCTCAAGAACAAGCTAAGCTTGAAGTCGTGCTGCCCGCCGCTTACCTTCATGATTGTTTCACCTTTCCCAAGAATCACCCAGACAGAGCCCAAAGCTCACAAATGGCAGCAGACAAGGCGATCTCTTTCCTCAAATCTATCGAGTATCCCGCGTCTTATCTCGACGAGATCCATCATGCGATTGTCACTCACAGTTACAGCGCCAACATCACTCCAGAAACCTTGGAAGCTCAAATCGTCCAAGATGCTGATCGCCTAGACTCTCTCGGTGCGATTGGCATTGCACGCTGTCTGTACGTGGGGCAGAGCTTTAACGCAGAACTCTATAACCACGAAGACCCGTTCGCCAAGCAACGTGACTTGGATGATAAGCATTACAGCGTCGACCACTTCTACGTGAAGCTGTTTAAGCTCGCTGAAACCATGAATACAGAATCCGCTAAGTTAGAAGCCAACAAGCGCACCGACTACATGCGTGGTTTTCTCGCTCAATTGGCGACAGAAGCTTAAGCTCCTTTTCATATAGAAATTAGTCCCATATCATAAAGAATCGCTTTAGTTTGGAACCTTCAATGACCCAAGAAAAATTCGACACCATTTATCAACGTGCGGCTCACCGTAAAGGTGGCGCAGCAGAACTCGAAAAGATTGTCCGTGCGCCCCTTTCACAAGCCGAGTTATCACAAATCACTGATGACCGTTGGCTGGCCGCTTTTACCGAAAAGGTCTTCCAGTGTGGTATTTCGTGGAATGTGGTGAGAAAGAAGTGGCCACAATTTGAAGAAGTATTCTTTGAGTTCGATATTGAAAAGATGCTGATGCTGCCGAATGAGATGTGGGAACAGAAAGCGCAAGACCCGCGCATTATTCGCCACCTCACCAAGGTAATGACCATCCCTGCCAACGCCATGATGATCCACAATGCCAAGCGTGAAGCGGATTCCTTCTCGCAAATGGTTGCCGACTGGCCATCAGAACGTATCACCGAGCTGTGGGATTACCTGAAAAAACACGGCAAGCGATTAGGTGGTAATACTGGAGCCTACACTCTGCGCCAAATGGGTAAAGATACCTTCATCTTGTCATCAGATGTTGAAGCACACCTATGCAGCACAGACGTGGTTGATAGCGGTCGTAACACCAAGCGAGCACAACTGGCAGCGAGTAAAGCCTTCAACGAATGGCAGCAACAGTCAGGTCGTAGCCTGAGCGAAATCAGTCAGATCGTGGCATACAGTTGCGGCGATAATCGAGTATAGCTTTAAACAGAACGCGCATTTAGCTTTAATTACATACACACTTAGCTTCGACCAGATGCGCACTAAGCTTCAAACCAAAACTCACTTTTTAAAAAGTACATAGTTCAATATTGCACCGATTTGTACGAAGCTGAATGTTACAAGTCGTTAACAAATAAGCGTACATCGCACTTTCAGCCAGTGGCATTGTATAGATAAGTGTATACAATGTAAGGTAACACTCACGAATCATGCTCAACCCACCCTACTCGACTAAACAAGGGCCCTTATCTCTATGACAGCTCTCAAAAACTCTGTCTCCAAAGGTGTAAAAACGAAAGTAACAGGCCAGACTCAAGACGATGTTGTTTACTGCCATATCTTCGACGCGATACTAGAACAAAGGCTGCCACCAGCCACCAAATTAAGCGAAGAAGCACTAGCAGAAATCTTTGGCGTTAGCCGTACTATTATCCGCCGTGCCTTGCTGCGCCTCTCCTTAGAACAAGTTGTGGTGATCCGTCCTAACCGAGGAGCCGTGATTGCTGCGCCAACGGTTGACGAAGCCAAACAAATCTTTAAAGCACGTGAAGTGATGGAAATTGCTATCACTGAGCTGGCGGTGAAAAACGCAACCAAAGCTCAAATAGAAGAATGCAGAAAATTAGTCGCGAAAGAGAACTGTGCTTTCGACCAAGGCGATTACGGCTCTGGCCTACGTTTGTCTGGTGAGTTCCACATCAAATTGGCTGAAATGGCCGAAAACGCTCCACTGCTGGCTTTCCAACGCAGTTTAGTATCGCAAACCTCACTGCTGATCGCTCAATACGAAACGGGCAACCACTCAAACTGTTCTTTAGACGAACACTCCGGCTTACTGGATGCAATAGAGTCAGGCAACGAACAACAAGCCGTCGAGTTGATGCAAGAACATCTAAGCCATATTCGTTCTAAACTCAACCTAGACAGCAGCACAGCTTCTAGTGATCTACATGTGGTATTCTCCGATCTGCTTAAGAAGAAATCATAGTCCTTTAAACAACAATTTTTATAAATCGACAGAAGTGAACCAATTGTGTTCACTTCTCTTCTTTATACCTGAATCCCTCTTTTTACCTTATAAAATCAACGCAGCTTTGCCCGGAAATTTTGCTCTCTATTACCTCAACACTTCAGAAAAGTTGAATAGTAACGATACTTCACATCACAAAAACTCCTCTTAATTTGTATACATAGTCAAAAGTCAACCTTCACCAAAAAACTTCTAAATAACCAGTCAAGTCCATATAAAACAAGTCACTACAATAGAAAATAAATTGTACACAATCTACCAAAGCGCCATATTGTTGCGTTTTTGTAAATAAATAGTTGACCCTTAGGTCAGGATGGATAATTATTGACCTAGAAGTCAAAAAGAATACACATGGAAATATGTCGATTTACAAGGAGGTCTCTTGATTACTTTTTTGCTCAATCAGGAAATAAGACGTGAAGATAATCTGTCGCCAAATATGACAGTGCTCAACTACCTTCGTACCAAAGTTAATAAAACGGGTACAAAAGAAGGTTGTGGGTCGGGTGACTGTGGTGCATGTACGGTAGTTCTGGGTGAAGTGGTTAATGGACAGCTGCAATACCGCTCGGTGAACTCTTGCCTAACTTTCGTTTCAGCGCTGCATGGCAAGCAACTGATCACAGTAGAAGATCTACAAAACCGAGATCGCTCATTGCACCCAGTGCAAAAAGCGGTGGTTGATTTTCACGGTTCACAGTGTGGTTACTGCACGCCGGGCTTCATCATGTCGATGTTTGCGCTAGGCAAAAACAAACCCGATGCGAGCAAAGAAGACGTCATGGAATCACTGGCGGGTAACCTATGTCGTTGTACAGGCTACCGACCAATTGTTGATGCTGCGATGTCACTTTCAACAGACCAACCTTTGATCGACCAATTTGCTGAACTTGAACGCAACACCATCAAGAAGCTAGAAAGCATTCAAGACACTGAGGCCAACTTACGCCTTGGTCACCTCACCGCTTTTTCCCCAAAAAGCACCGATGAGTTGGCCAAGCTTTTTCAAGCCCACCCGAACGCTAAGCTGGTTGCTGGCGGTACGGATTTAGCGCTGGAAGTGACGCAATTCCATCGTGAGATTGAAACACTGATCAGCGTGAACCTTGTTGAAGACATGAAGGTATGTGAAGAGACCGACACCGATCTAATCATTGGTGCCAACCTGCCTATCAGTGATTCTTACTCACTATTGAAAAAACACTACCCAGATTTTGGTGAACTGCTGCATCGCTTTGCTTCACTGCAAGTGCGTAACCAAGGCACCATCGGCGGTAATGTAGCGAATGCTTCGCCTATCGGTGACACCCCTCCTCTGCTGATTGCCCTTAACGCAAAGATCAAACTTCGTTGCGGTGACGAGTCACGCACCATGCCGATTGAAGATTACTTCATCAGCTACAAAGTGACGGCGCAAAAAGAGAGTGAGTTCATTGAACAGATCATCATTCCTAAGCCAACTAACGACAGCTTCCGAGCTTACAAACTGTCTAAACGTTTAGACGACGACATCTCTGCGGTGTGTGGTGCGTTTGATATTCAAATCGAAGACGGCAAGGTTTCTTACGCTCGTATCGCTTTCGGCGGTATGGCTGCAACACCTAAGCGCGCGGCGCGTTGTGAAAATACGTTATTAGGCAAACCATGGACAGACGCTAATATTAAGTTAGCGATGCAGGAACTGTATAACGACTTTGAGCCGCTATCTGATTTCCGTGCCAGCCAAGAATACCGTTCATTGTCGGCAGCCAATATGTTGCGTCGTTACTTCATTGAACAGCAGAACAAAAACAACCAAATCGAAACAAGGGTAACGTCTTATGTCTAAATCAAATTCCTCTGTTCACAAGAGCAATACGATGACCCACGAAGAGATGGTTACCATTGCAAAACAAGACCTAAAAACTGGCGTAGGTAAAAGCGTAAAACACGACAGTGCAGCCAAGCAAGTCACGGGCGAAGCGGTATACATTGACGACCGCCTAGAGTTCCCAAATCAGCTGCACGTCTACGCACGCCTGAGCACTCAAGCACACGCGAACATTACCAATATAGATTTATCACCGTGTTACGAATTTGAAGGCGTGGCGATTGCCATTCAAGCCAAAGACGTACCAGGTGAATTGGACATTGGTGCAATCCTACCGGGCGACCCACTGCTTGCCGATGGCAAAGTAGAATACTACGGCCAACCTGTGATTGCTGTGGCAGCTAACGATCTAGAAACCGCACGCAAAGCCGCGCACGCAGCCGTTATTGAATACGAAGAGCTACCAGCCATTCTTGATGTGAAAGAAGCGCTGGCAAAAGAGCACTTCGTAACAGAAAGCCACACTCAACAGCGTGGTGACTCAAAAGCAGCACTGAAAAAAGCGAAACACGTGATCTCTGGTGACCTAGAGATCGGTGGCCAAGAGCACTTCTATCTAGAAACTCAAATCAGTAGTGTAATGCCAACCGAAGACGGCGGCATGATCGTCTACACCTCTACACAGAACCCGACCGAAGTTCAAAAGCTGGTTGCGGAAGTGATTGGCGTGCCGATGCACAAAGTCGTGATTGATATGCGTCGTATGGGTGGTGGTTTCGGTGGTAAAGAGACTCAAGCAGCCTCTCCAGCCTGTATGGCTGCGGTGATTGCCCACCTTACAGGCCGACCGACCAAAATGCGTCTGCTGCGTAATGAAGACATGCAGCAAACCGGTAAACGCCACCCGTTCTACAATCAATATACAGTCGGTTTTGACGACAACGGTGTGATTCAAGGTGCCGACATTACCGTTGCAGGTAACTGTGGTTACTCACCAGACTTATCAAGTTCTATTGTCGACCGCGCGATGTTCCACTCAGACAACGCTTATTATCTAGGCGATGCAACTGTGGTCGGTCATCGATGCAAAACCAATACCGCATCGAACACCGCTTACCGTGGCTTTGGTGGCCCGCAAGGCATGATGACGATTGAACACATCATGGACGAGATTGCGCGTTACCTGAAAAAAGATCCTTTGGAAGTACGTAAAGCGAACTACTACGGCGAAGAAGGCCGTAATGTGACCCATTACTACCAAACCGTTGAAGACAACTTTTTACCTGAGATAACCGAACAGCTTGAACGCAGCAGTGACTATCACGCACGTCGTAAAGAAATCGCTGAGTTCAACAGGCAGAGCCCTATCTTGAAGAAAGGCCTTGCTATCACACCAGTGAAATTCGGCATCTCGTTTACTGCGACTTTCTTGAACCAAGCAGGTGCGCTCATCCATATCTACACCGATGGCAGTATTCATTTGAATCACGGTGGTACGGAAATGGGGCAAGGCTTGAACATCAAAGTGGCACAAATCGTTGCACAGGAGTTCCAAGTCGATGTCGAACGTATCCAGATCACCGCTACAAACACAGACAAAGTTCCGAACACATCACCAACCGCAGCCTCATCGGGCGCCGACCTCAACGGTAAGGCCGCGCAAAACGCCGCAATAACCATTAAGCAGCGCCTGATCGACTTCGCTTCTTCGCACTTCAAAGTGTGGCCTGAAGAAGTGGTGTTTAAAAACGGCATGGTGCAGATCCGCGATGAGATCATGACCTTCAACTCATTTGTTGAACTGGCTTGGTTCAACCAAATCTCGCTATCGAGCACTGGTTTCTACCGCACCCCGAAGATCTATTATGATCATGAGAAAGCACGCGGTCGCCCGTTCTACTACTACGCGTATGGTGCCTCTTGTTCAGAGGTTATCATCGATACCCTAACCGGCGAGAACAAGATTCTGCGTGTCGATATTCTGCATGACGTGGGCGCTTCCTTGAACCCTGCGATTGATATCGGTCAAGTCGAAGGTGGCTTTGTGCAAGGTGTCGGTTGGTTAACCACGGAAGAGTTGGTTTGGAACCAGCAAGGCCGCTTGATGACCAATGGTCCTGCGAGTTACAAGATCCCGGCGATTACTGATATGCCAATTGATTTCAGAACGCACCTTTTAGAAAACCGTAACAACCCAGAAGACACCGTCTTCAACTCGAAAGCCGTGGGTGAACCCCCTTTCATGTTGGGTATGTCGGTATGGAGCGCACTGAAAGATGCGATTAGCTATGTCGCCGTCGATGGCGCGATTCCTAAGCTCAACACACCTGCAACGCCAGAACGTATTCTGATGGCAATACAGGAAGTCACTGAAACCGCTCCGACCTCGGTCGATGCTCAATCAGAAACGGCTTAAGGCTCATATCGATCGTTTAGCTTGGGAAGCATAAAAAGGGATTTAGGAGGACATATGTTTAAGGATAATTGGATTCACGAACTGGCAAAGCTGGAAGAGAGCTACGAACCATGTGTCATGGTGACAGTGCTTGAAGACAGAGGCTCAGTGCCACGTGATGCGGGCACCAAGATGCTTGTCACTCGTGACCGAATCATCGCTACGATTGGTGGTGGTCACCTTGAACATGTGGCCACTAAAATGGCTCGAGAGATGCTGATTGCCAGTGAAAAGTCGCTCAAAGTGGAACGTTTTAACCTAGGCGCTCGTTTGGGCCAGTGTTGTGGCGGAATGGCAACGTTAAGCTTTGAGCCGATTGGCACTCAGCAGAACCATCTTGTGCTGTTTGGCGCAGGTCATGTTGCCAAAGCGCTGCTGCACATTGTCGCGACTCTGCCCTTCCGTGTGACCTGGATTGATGAACGTGAAGAAGTGTTCCCTGAAACGCTACCACACGGTGTGAAAAAGCTTGTCTCAGACGATCCAGTCGGTGAAGTGAAACACATGCCACCGAACAGCTACTACCTAGTGATGACGCACAACCACCAGCTCGATTTCGATTTAACCAAAGCGATTATCGACCGTGAAGACAGCCGTTACTTCGGCATGATTGGCTCGCTTACTAAGCGCAAGAAGTTCGACTTCCGCTTAGAGCAACGCGGCTATAGCCAAGAACAAATTGAAACTATGCTTTGCCCGATTGGCATTAGTGCGGTGAATGGCAAACATCCTGCCGAAATTGCAGTATCGGTTGCAGGTGAACTGATCGCACACTATCAAGGCCAAGCACTTGAACAAAAGCGCCCAACCAAACAATATCGAAATCAGGATTTGACCGATCAACACAGTCAACCAAGCGACGTAGGCGAACCACCATTGGAAGAGAAGATCGCCTAATAAAAGTCGCAAAGCTTCAGTGGCCATAACGTCGCTGAAGTCATTAAAAGGAAGTAAACATGACAACGCAACGCAAAGCTTATCGCGCCAGCATTTTACACAGCGTCGCCGACCCAAAAGACGTCGGTATCGATGAGTCTTACGACTATTTTGAAGACGGTGTTTTAGTGGTTGAGAACGGCCATGTCGTCGACTTAGGCCATGCCGATGAGGTATTGGCTCGCCAACCTAAAACACTCGAAGTAAAAGAATACAAAGACAAGCTGATCACCTCTGGCTTTATTGATACGCACATCCACTACCCTCAAACAGGGATGATCGCGTCTTACGGTGAGCAGCTTCTTGATTGGTTAGAAAACTACACCTTCCCAGAAGAAAAACGCTTCAAAAACCCAGTTTATGCACACAAAGTGGCAAAGCTATTCTTAGACGAACTGGCGAGCAACGGCACCACCACAGCACTCGTGTTTGGCACGGTCCACAAAGAGTCGGTTAACGTATTCTTTGAAGAAGCCGAGAAGCGTAACCTACGCATGATTGCAGGTAAGGTATTGATGGATCGCAACGCGCCTGATTACCTCACCGACACACCAGAATCTGGCTATGCTGACTCCAAGGAACTGATTGAGAAATGGCACAACCGCAGCCGACTACTTTATGCCGTGACACCTCGTTTCGCGCCAACCAGTACACCAGAACAATTGGCTACCGTTGGTAAATTGCTAGAAGAGTACCCAGATGTGTATATGCACACGCACCTTTCTGAAAACGAGAAAGAGATTGAATGGGTAAAAGAACTGTTCCCAGAGCGCGACAGCTATTTGGATGTGTATGACCACTATGGCCTACTGCACAAACGTTCGGTTTTCGCCCATGGCATTCACTTGTCTGATTGCGAATGTAAGCGCCTTGCTGATACGGAATCTGCCATTGCTTTCTGCCCGACCTCTAACCTGTTCTTAGGCTCAGGTTTATTCCGATTACCAGAAATGGAAGAGCACGGCATTCGTGTTGGTATGGGGACTGATGTCGGCGCAGGCACTAGCTTCTCAATCCTACAAACCATGAGTGAAGCCTATAAGATCATGCAGCTTCAACATAAGAAATTGCACCCAGCTAAGTCGCTATTCTTAGCCACATTAGGTGGTGCACGTTCACTGCATTTAGAAGACAAGATTGGCAACTTGGAAGTAGGAAAAGAAGCCGATTTCGTGGTGTTGGACTTACACGCCACACAATTGATGCGCTTTAGAATGGAACAAGCGACCAAGCTTGAAGAGAAGCTATTTGTATTGATGAGCCTGGGTGACGACAGAACCGTCAGCGAGACTTACATCTACGGCGAGAAAGCCTACGATGTGAATTTCAAAGATTATCAAAAGCTCGTTAGCTAGACTGAAAACCGAGTAACAATCGCTAGACAGCGACAGCCGTCGTTAATTAAAAATCCGTCCAGATTTATCTAGCCTTGAAAGACCAGTTGCTGATGCCACTGGTCTTTTTTGTGCTTCATTCAAAGAAATATAAATTAACCGTTCACAAACAACGATCTTCGGTGACGCCAAGTCATTATATTGATAGGTTAATGTTTATACATATCGACTTCATACTTCACTTTAGCGTCTCTCTAAAACATTCGTTTCTCAGCTAAATGGAAGCAATCAATCTAGAAAGGAATTCTATGTTCGAACAGGTCGTCAGCATTCTGTTTCCCGTTTTTGCTTTAGCCAGTGCTGGCTTTGCGGTGGGTCGTTGGCTCAAGCCCGATTTCAAACCGATCAATCGCATCAACATGGATGTGTGTATTCCTGCGCTAGTGTTTGCCTCGCTGACCACCATGCCTCTCGACACCGAACAACTGCCACTGATCTCTGCCTCTTTGGTGGCAGTGCTAGTGCCAGCACTGTTGATGATTCCGATCTGTAAACTGTTTAAGCTCAACTTCAAAGCTTGGGCGCCGCCACATATGTTCCGCAACAGTGGCAACCTGGCCATTCCCCTGTTCACCTATACCTTTGGTGAGAGTGCATTAGCCCCTGCGGTATTGCTGTTTGTGGTATCGGCATGCGTGCACATTAGTGTTGGCTTGGCGCTGTTGAGTGAAGGTAATCCGATCAAACAGATCCTCAAGATGCCGATATTCTTAGCCGCAGCATTAGCGATGACGCTCAACCTGTCTGGAATTGCAGTATGGAATCCAATCTACGAAGCCACCTCACTACTCGGCCAAGCAGCCGTGCCTATCATGCTGTTGTCGTTGGGTTCGCAAATGGTGAACTTGAAGCTAAGTGGATTAAAAGTTGGCTTGCTGTGTACGGCTCAATCGCTGTTTACTGGTGCCATCGCCTTTGCCATCATCTACTTCTTTATTCCGCTGCCTACGTTGCACCTACAGATGATGGTGCTGTTCACCATGCTGCCACCCGCCGTGATGAACTACCTGTTCGCAGAAAGGTTCAATGTCGAGCCTCCCAAGGTCGCGTCTATGGTGTTGTTCGGTAACTTCCTGAGTGTGGTGACTTTACCTATCTTGCTGTCATTCGCGCTGTCTATGTCGAGTTAATTGTTTACGCACTTATCCAGTTTAAGCTCTGCCGTCACTTTAGTAAGGCGCAGAGCAATAGCGAAACAGACTAAGTAAGGACTCACATACCAGAAGAGGCTTTCTAATGGCTGCTTCACCTGCGCTTCTCTGGTTTTTATGTATTGGTTTTTCTGCTTCTCATACTGACTCAGCATACCATCCACCCACACGGCATCGCTTTCAACCAGCGACACGCTCGGCGCAGGAACCGTAAAATCCGATGCGTTGGGTAACAAGGTGAAATCGACATCTTTGAACGTGATCGCCGTGTTCAAATACCATAAACACGCTTCATGGTGCTGAGCGTGATTATCCAAAGATGGTTGACCTGTGCAGGTATCACTTCGCAGCTTATCCAAAGAAAACTGCTGAACCGATTCTAAAATCGCCACCGCTCTAGTTTGTTCGGTTTCAACCCAATCACCCGCTACTTTCGCACGAATCTCAGACACTGCACCCAGCATCCCGATACCCGCCAAGAACGGCCATAAATAATCCATAAGCTTCCATTTGCGTCGGCTCAAGTTGAACCCACACCAAATCGGAAGATGAAAAAGGAGCGTTAGCCCAAGCGATAGCAAAACGAAATTCAAAGAGCTAGAGAGCATGAGTTCGCTATCAAAGAAGTGCTTCATAATGAGAGACTTGCCTGTATAACAAAGAGAAATTTGATACTAGGTTCGATATTTGAAAAGAGTGTAAGAGGAAAGTAAAAACAGCATTAAGAATTGGCGTTAGTGCTGTTTATTTGAGCGTATAGCTACTGATGGCAAGGCTCAACCACTCATTACTCAGCGAATGCTCAGTTGTTCACGATAGACAAGATGCTAAAGGTTCTCACGCGCCAGACTTGAGATAGATACCGACTTCTCTTAGCTGTGCTTTAATGTCTAGCATTTGGACGTGAGACAATATTAATTGGATCAAATTAAATACTGCCACCGCAAACATCAAACCCGCGACGTAGCCAGACCATGCTTGGTGAGTAACTTGATACAGAGTATTGAACGAAAGAACGAAGAAGATGAGACTGGAAAAACCAATAGCATATTCATTACAGTTGTAGACGTATGAATTCGTCGCGTAGTCGTATTTAATTTTTACCTTTCCACCAGCTCTGCCTAGCTTAAGGTTAAGAACATTTCCGCTCACTTCATATTCCAACCCGTTAATCGAAGCAATATTCTGAACTTTCTCAAGCATGTCTTTTTTGTCCGTATTATTTTGAATACTATCCATGGCCACACTCTATTCCGTCGCCTAAAAACTATTGAACACACCAATTGCTAACAGAAACAATACGATGCTAATCGCCCCGACATAAGAAATTCTGGTTCGCTCTTTTTCAATTGGAATCAATGGGGGAAAGCGCCCTAATGTGAATACTTTACAGACTATCCAGCCAGCTCCGTAACCAATGAACTCAATCAATATCGACTGAAACAGATACCTAAAAAATGAGCTCAATGCCCTAAAATACGCGACAATCAAGTCTTCCATTTTTTTGTCCTAACTAAAGCCAATTTGGACTAAAAATGCCATGGGTAGAGATTCATATCAAGAACCTTATACAGGACTGCGCACGCAATGAATCAGTTTAAACGTAAGTACTCACTACCGACATGCAATGACTCACGGAATCTTCTTTCTCGCCGACAGGTGCAACATAGTGAATTGCAGCTTCGGCATGTTAGACAGCTAACATCGAAGTGTTAGCTGTCACGCATCTGAATACTAGGCTTCAGTCTCGCCTTTTAAGTCCTTTAGAGACTGCAGGTTTTCATTAATTTTGAAGATAACTATCATCAATTCACACCAAATTCTCGCACCTATAGCGCCGCCTAATATCGTAAACGCACCAAGAATAAACTTCTCAAATGTTACGCCTCCATATCCTCCAAACATGGTTGCTAGTCCTGAAACTACAGCGATTAGCAACAACAACCAATATAGGCCAGTAACTAACTTAGGAGTTAACATTGAGTCGAACGAAAAAACTGATTTCATTACTATATTTCCTTATTTTTTATGAAATTTATACTTGGGTATCTAACTAGTTCTTTGTGAATATTCGCAATCAAAAGCTTTGAATTTCAACAAGCTTTCCTTTCAGAACATACACATACCAAACATACAGCCTAAATTTCATGACCAACAACAATTTATATGCAACTAAATATGTCATGTAACGCAAATATCGAACTCACGTCGGTGGGTTCATAAAACTATTAAGGATGCATACTAATAAAGTTTCTAATATGCCTTTGTCCAAAAACAACAAAAAGCCCCGGTTATAGGAACCGGGGAAACAGGGTGGGATGAGTTTGGCGCGTGCCCGTAAACCAAACTCTCCCCAAGCCTCACCTAAGACTCATGCTCTTAGGTAAAGGATTCACATCATTATTGAAGCGTAGCGCCTTGCTCTACCCAAGTGCCGATGAGTGCGCGTTCTGCATCGGTCATTTGAGTCATGTTGCCGAGCGGCATCACCTTGGTTGTTACGGTTTGAGCAACAATCCTTGGGACGTTGGCTTTAATCTCTTCTGGGGTATCAAACATCACACCGGCTGGCGCAGCAGCAAAAGCAGCGTGGCTCGGGGTTGATGAGTGACACACCGAACAGCGCTCTTGAATGACTTTGTTGATGGTTTCAAAGCTTACACCTGCGCTAGCCGTTTGCATTGCGTGGTCTGCAGGAACAGCTTGAGAACTGGCCGTCGTTGAAGCGGTGGCGTTCGAAGCAGCCTCTTCTGTCGCTGATTCAGTCGCGCTTACTTGCACTTCTTGAACCACTGGAGCTTGTACAACTGGAGTCATCTGTTTTTTCGCGTAAGGTGAAGTAACAAACGCAAGCGTGATCATACCCAATGCCGCGACTGGCACTGTCCATGCAAACTTCTGACTACCGTGACGGGTATTGAAGTAGTGGCGCACCAAGATACTGAAAATCGCTAGCCCAGCAAGGATCAGCCAGTTGTATTCCGAGCCATAAGTGCTTGGGAAGTGGTTACTGATCATGATGAACAGCACTGGCAGGGTCATGTAGTTGTTGTGACGAGAACGCAGTAGACCTTTCGCTGGCAATGCCGGATCCGGTTCGCGCTTCTCTTCAATCGCTTTCACCAAGTTACGTTGTGCAGGCATGATAACGCGGAATACGTTACCCACCATGATGGTACCAATGATTGCACCCACATGAATGTAAGCACCACGGCCACTGAACACTTGAGTTAGGCCGTACGTCGCAGCGACGAGCAGCAAAAACAGCACAACGCCAAGCAACACGGGGGTTTTACCTAATGGCGAGTCACACAGTAAGTCGTAGATAAACCAACCGGCAACGAATGAACCAATACCAATCGCGATTGCCGTTGTTGAATCAAGGCCAGAGCCTGGTGCAATCAGGTAGATTTCAGCGTTAAGGTAGTAAACCACACCCAGTAAACACACACCGGTGATCCACGTGAAATAAGCTTCCCATTTGAACCAGTGCAGGTGCTCTGGCATCTCTGGTGGCGCAAGTTTGTACTTCTCTAGGTGATAAATACCACCACCGTGAATCGCCCATAAGTCGCCTGAAAGGCCCGTTTTTGGGTTTACTCGGTTAAGGTTGTTCTCTAACCAAACAAAGTAAAATGATGCGCCTATCCACGCAACACCAACAATCATGTGAGCCCAGCGTATTGCTAAATTCAACCATTCTGTAATATGCGGATCCATAATAAACTCCTGTATCACAACGCTTTAGCTAAGCGTTGCTCTTCCTTATTGTCGTCCGTTGGCAAGTCGTCCAAATGCAATGCCACTCGGTCGCTGTCGAAATAAACTTCATCACAGTTGTGCCCTTCGCCGCCTCTATCGACGATCAAGAACTGGTCTTGATCAGTAAGCGCGAGAACTGGGTGATGCCACACCCCTTTGTGATAGTTCACTCCTTGACGGCCGTTGCTCAAGAAAGCTCGGCTCTTGGCTAATGTTGGATCATCGCCTTTTGGCGCAACAACAATTAAATAGGGTTGACCAAGTAATGGAATGAATGCCTGAGAGCCAAGTGGATGACGCTCTAACATTTTGATGGTCAGTGGGTAGCTCAACGGTGTGGCTTGGAAGATGCTAATGATCGCTTCTCCGTCTTGGTCTTGCACATCCGTTGTCGCTAGCTTGTGGTAGCGACGTGTTGATCCACTATTGATCATGAAGAAATCACTATTATCGGACTCGATAACATCGCCAAACTCTGCAAAAGCCTGCTTGGTTAACGGTTCGATGGATAAACGACGTATTCCATTACTCATACTCATTTCCTTACCTATTTCGCTTTCGTACCAAACAGACGCAAACGGCTGATACCACCATCTGGGAATATGTTTGCACGTACGTGGGTAATCGCACCAAGGTCGTTTACCTCAGAAATGAATTCGTGAATCTCATGCGCTTGCAGCTTTTGTGCAGGCAACAGTTCACGCCAGAATAGGCTTTGTGTTTCTACTTGGTCGTCGGTACCGCCCTTCACGTAAGCCGCTTGAATTGAACAACTGTCTGGGTAATTACCTTTGAAGTGGGCTGTATCAACAACGATGCGTTCGATGTTACCTGGGTGGCCTAGTGCCACGATAACCCAGTCGTTACCCGGTGTACGACGACGTGCTGTTTCCCAGCCATCACCCATGTTTTCACCGCGGCCTGGGCCTAAGATGTTGGCTTTGTTGCCGTAGTGCTCGTCGCTACATGCGAGTGCTCGGCCACCGTGTTCAACGGCTGCTAGGTCAACTTGTTGCTGAGAATCAATTGCGTCCCAATCCACACTTGGTCGGCCATAAACACGTAAACGCGCGACACCGCCGTCTGGGTAGATGTTCAAACGTAGGTGCGTAAATACTTGGTCACTTTCGATGTCTTCAAGATGATGATGATCACCCTGTAGTGCCATTGAAGGCAGAATTTCTTGCCACTCTGTTGAATCTGTTGGCTCACCTTGTGGTGAATAACACGCGTCGATTGATGCCGAAGGTGGGAAGTTACCTGTGAAGAATGAGGTATCAATATCAACGCCAGCAATGGTGCCAGCTAGGCCAAGGCGAACGACACAGTAGTCGTAACCTTCGCCGCGTTTGCGTCTGCTTTCCCAGCCGTCCATCCACTTGCCGTTGTCGTCATATAAGTCGTCTTTCCACTCTGGCGCTGCGTGGCTGAGTAGACGGCTTTTATCTGCGAAAAAATCGTCGGTTGCGAAGATAGCTTCTGCGCCGAGTTTTTCGTCTGCAAGGTTTATGTACTGTTCAAATTTATGGGTCATGTCCGTGTAATCCTATGAAATTAATCAAGTAATAATAAAATGAGAACTTAGTGGCTTATGTTTTTACAAATCAAACCTTTAACGCACTAAGACTGGGCTGAGATAGCTGTTAACTCCGTTAACTTACATATCCCAGAGACGAAACATCGCGATCTTGTTGATCTCTTGAATCGCCGTAGCAAACTCAGTTTCACTATCATTTCCTAATCGCATCTCGAACGACTCAAGAATTTGGTAACGATTGGCTCCCTTCACCGCCATGATAAAAGGGAAATTGAAGCGACTTTTGTAGCTGTTGTTGTAAGAAGTGAATTTTTCAAATTCTTCGGCGCTGCACTGGTCGATGCCCGCCCCCGCTTGTTCTTTGGTCGACGACTCGGTGAGTTCGCCGTTTACTGCTGCTCTGCCCGCTAAATCTGGGTGAGCATTGATCAAAGCCAACTGTTTGCCTTGGTCGGCATTTAACAAGGTTGATGCCATTTTTAGATGAAGATTCTCGATATGATCATCTTCGGCATTCAAACCTTGGTCATAAACCGCTTCAGCAACCCATGGGCTGTGTTCGTACACATCAGCAAAGTGCGCGATAAAGGTATCGCGGTTCATGGTTGTTGGTTGGCAAGATCGAAATTCAGTCACGTTAAGCCTCCTTGCTGTTCGTTCTAATTTTGTTGTTCGTTGTATGGGTGATGTTGGTGCCAGTGGTTGGCGATATCGATTCGACGACATAGCCACACGCTGTCATGCTGTTTTACGTAATCTAAGAAACGTCTTAATGCAGCAATACGACCGGGACGACCAATAAGACGACAATGCAGTCCTACCGACATCATTTTCGGTGCGGTTTCGCCTTCCATATAAAGGGTGTCAAACGTGTCTTTCAGATATTGGAAGAACTGCTCACCAGAGTTAAAGCCTTGCGCCGTTGAAAAACGCATGTCGTTCACATCAAGTGTATAAGGGATCACCAATTGCGGATGACCAGTCTCGGTGTGCCAATAAGGCAGGTCATCATCATAGGCATCTGAGTCATAAAGAAAACCGCCCTCTTCTGCAACCAAGCGACGCGTATTTGGCCCAGTTCGACCTGTGTACCAACCTTTTGGGCGTTGACCCGTCACTTGTTGGATGATCTCGATCGCTTTGGTCATGTGGTCGCGCTCTTCAGACTCATCAATGTATTGATAGTCTATCCAGCGATAACCGTGGCTACAGATTTCGTGCCCCGCTTCGACCATGGCTTTAGCAACGTCAGGATGACGCTCAATCGCCATTGCAACCGCAAAGACGGTCAGTGGGATTTCATATTCATCGAACAAGCGAAGAACACGCCATACACCCGCACGGCTACCATATTCATAGATGGACTCCATGCTCATGTGACGTTCGCCTTTGATCGGCTGTGCTGACGGGATCTCTGAAAGAAAAGCTTCAGACTCGTCGTCTCCATGTAACAAACAACGCTCACCGCCCTCTTCATAGTTCAATACAAAAGAAACCGCGACGCGCGCATTACCTGGCCATTGAGGGTTTGGAGGGTTAACTCCGTAACCGATCAAATTTCTTGAATAATCCTTATTCATCCAAGTACTCCTAACATAAGTGGTTGGCTTAGCCGCTCTTTAAGTAAGTCACCAAATGATTCAACCAAATGGATTCTCGATAAACAGAGCAACCTTATCCCTGTACATTTATTGTATACAATTATTTATCTCAATGTAAAGATTTTGTTATTCAAGTTAAATTTGCGCACTATTGCCAATTAAAAACAACAACTTAATAAAACCAAAACTCACCAAAAAACGATAATCAAGATCTATAAAGTCAGAAAAAACGACACAGTGGTTAACATTTTTCCAACAATTCGCTTTACTAATTGTGTACAGTTCGTACATAGTTAGTGATAACAAAGTGACCAGTTGCATTCTTTGCAAGGTCGAAACAGACAGATAAACCACGGAACAGAGGAGCGCCAAAAGCGCTATTAAAGGACTATGGGAAGATTAACAACACACGTATTAGACACGACTCACGGCTTACCGGGTGCAGAGATCAAGGTAGAGCTTTATAAGGTCAATGAAGACTCAACAGAAAAGTTGGCGACGGTAATCACTAACTCCGATGGCCGAACCGATGCGCCGATTCTGGCAGGGAATGATTTCCGACCGGGGAAATATCAATTGGTGTTTTACGTTGCGGATTACTACAAAAGCAAAGGTGTGGAATTGGATGGTGTGCCTTTCCTAGACGATGTGGTTATTCGTTTCGGCTTAGATGATCCAGAAGCGCATTATCACGTTCCTCTTCTCGTCTCCCCTTACAGTTTCTCAACCTACCGGGGCAGTTAGTCTCATGACCTAGAACTTCTAACTAGGCTCACCGACAAATATTAAGCAGATTAGTGTGTGCATCTAAAATGATGCGCGCTCAGTAGGGTCTGTTGACCTTTCGAGCTGATTTTTGCAGCGCTTTGTGGAAAATTTCTACAAGGCAGAGGCTTTGATGTGTAGCTAGCCTACATGAGAAGCCGATAACGCAGTAGAAATGAACCACAAAGGCTGCCCGAAGGGTTCGGCTAGAATCGTTTTATGCTTTGTTAAGAAGTATTTACTTAGAGTGGCTAGGCTACATACTCCTTGCCGCGCCTAAAACGATTCTATCTCGAACAAAATTTAACCGCGAAAGGTCAACAGACCCTCAACACGCTCATATAAAAATACTAATAACGTTATTAGTTAGAGAGTTGATGACTAATCAACTGATAGCTAAAGAAATAGCGGCTAGGAAAAAACCTTAAAACTTAATATTGAAATCTCGCTGTATTCAATAAATGGATCACAACATAAAAGGACTTGCTGACATGAGTGAGAGTAAAACAGAAATACTCAACCAAGATGCGAATAACGGAATTTTAGAGAAACTCTTTAAAATTAAGGCACACGGAAGCAGTGTGAAAAATGAGTTGGTCGGCGGTGTCACCACCTTCGCAACCATGGCTTACATTATCTTCGTTAACCCACAAATTATGGCCGCATCGGGTATGGATGCAGGAGCGGTATTCGTCGCAACCTGTATTGGTGCAGCTATCGGTTGTTTGTTAATGGGGTTATTTGCGAACTGGCCTGTCGGCCTTGCACCGGGCATGGGCTTGAATGCCTTCTTCTCGTTCACTGTAGTAAGCGAAATGGGCTACAGCTGGGAAGTGGCACTGGGTGCGGTGTTTATCTCAGGTATCTTGTTTGTCGGGATGAGTTTCTACAAAGTCCGCCAATGGATCATTGAAAGTATCCCTGTGAGTTTACGTTACTCCATGACTGCGGGCGTTGGTTTGTTCTTAGGTCTAATTGGTCTTAAAACAGCAGGCATCGTCGTCGAAAACCCAGCAACACTGGTATCACTAGGTGACTTCACTAAACCTGAAGCGCTACTGGCCGCTATCGCTTTCCTTATCATCGCTGTTCTTAGTGAGCGTAAAGTATTTGGTGCGGTGTTAATCGGTATTTTGAGTGTGACTCTGGTAGGCATGATGCTTGGCTTAGTGCATTACAACGGCTTCTTCGCGGCTCCACCAAGCTTAGCGCCTACGTTCCTAAAAATGGACATTATGGGCGCTCTCGATGTTTCAATGATCAGCGTTATCTTGGCTTTCCTTTTTGTAAACATGTTCGATACCGCGGGTACTTTGATGGGCGTGGCTGAGCGTGCAAACCTAACTAACCCTGAAACGGGAAAAATTGAAGGCCTGAGCAGAGCGCTGAAAGCCGACAGTATCTCAAGTGTGGCAGGTGCGTGTGTGGGTTGTCCGCCAGTAACCAGTTACGTAGAAAGTGCAGCGGGCGTTGCAGCAGGCGCACGAACTGGCCTATCTGCGATTGTGGTTGGGGTGTTGTTCTTAGCTGCGATTTTCCTATCTCCACTTGCTGGCATGATCCCAGCTTACGCAACCTCTGGCGCTCTGATTTATGTGGCGTTCGTGATGATGAGCAGCATGCAGCACGTGGATTGGAAAGACTTCACCAACGGTGCTCCCGCAGCCATTACAGCGTTAATGATGCCTCTGACCTTCTCTATCGCGAATGGTATCGCACTGGGTTTCATTACCTACACAGTGCTGAAACTGGCGACAGGTAAAACAAAAGACGTCTCGATTTCGATGTACTTCTTAGCGGCTATTTTTGTCGCGAAGCTCGTGTTCATCGGTTAATCACCCAACGTAACTATCGCTTGGCTTGTTCGCAGGCCGAGCTATCAAGACACATGCTAGAACAACATTTTTAAGAAAAAGCTAATTGTGCTAATCAGCGGAACACACCAATATCCGCTCGGTTAGTGCACCTTTTTTATGACCCTACGCAGTTTGTAGAAGTCATTATTTGACCGCCAATCGCCTGTAAACGGAAACACAGGCAGAGGAATATCAAATGAAACTTCTGTACACCCTAAATGAAAGACCGCCTCACGGCTTAACCTTCCTACTCGCATTACAGCACATGCTCGCCTCGATTGGTGGCATCGTCGCTGTTCCCCTTATTGTCGGCGCGTCAATTGGCTTGCCTAACACCGAGATCGTTTCATTGATCAATGCTGCGCTGCTGGCGTCAGGTATTGTAACCGTCGCTCAATGTCTCGGTTTTGGCCCTGTTGGCATTCGACTGCCCGTGGTGATGGGTTCGAGCTTTGCCTTTTTGGGCGTCGCCATTTCAATCGGTAACGAAGGTGGCGTCGCCGCGATCATGGGCTCAGCGCTTATCGGCTCGTTCGTGGTGATTGGTGCCAGCTTCTATATGGACAAGGTTCGGAAACTGTTCCCAACCGTGGTAAGTGGTGTAGTGGTTACCTTAATCGGCTTAACCATTTTACCGGTTGCCATGAACTGGGTCGGAGACTCTCCTGCCAACACAGAACAATTCGCCACACTACCTAAACTGTTTCTAGCCCTTGTATCGCTAGGCATCGTGGTCGGCGTATCGGTTTACTGTAAAGGCGCGGTTGCCGCTTCGGCCATCGTGATTGGTTTAGCGGGCGGCTACATTGTGGCGCTATCGCTCGGCATGGTCGACCTTGAGCAAATCAGCTCTGCCGCTTGGGTTGGCGGACCTGAGCCCTTCAAATATGGCTTTACCTTTTCTGCGAGTGCCATCATCAGCATGAGCTTGGTGTACATCGTGGTTATCGCCGAAGCAACAGGTGACTTCATGGCACTAGGCAACAACTGCCAAACCCAAGTCAGCGGTAAAGACTTAAAACGTGGTCTATTAGGCGATGGACTTGGTAGTACCTTATCCTCGATTTTAACGGCAATGCCACTGGCATCGTTCAGTCAAAACGTCGGCATTGTAGGTATCACAGGTGTAGCAAGTCGCTATGTAGTGGCTGCAACCGGTGGTTTACTAATTTTAGGCGGTTTATTCCCGAAATTAGCCGCTATTGCCGTCACAATTCCGAAACCTGTTCTAGGTGGTGTGGGTTTTGTGATGTTCGGAATGATTGCCTACGCGGGTATCCGCATGTTGATCAAGGCCGCAGACACCAAGCGAAATGCCTTGGTAATCTGTGTTGGTTTAGCGTCTGGCTTAGCCGTCACTTTCGAACCAAGATTGCTGCAACACTTGCCGCATGATCTAGCGAACTTTCTTCACTCAGGCATCACTACCGGTACTATCATGACGGTGCTATTGAACCTTGTTTTACCAAAGTCTTCACGAGCAGAAGAGCAAGAAGCACTGGCCGAAAGCCAAGCGCAAGTTGAGCTAGAAATGAAAGAGCAAGCTGAAGAAGAACGACACTCAGACGAGCAATTAGAGATTCAGCAAGCAAGTACAGAAGCAGACGTTCAAGCAGCATCAGATGACCCTGAGCCAAAAACGAACTAGCTGGTTCACTGACTAACGTAAAACCGATTTCCGTAGGATCAGGGCTGATTAGAGCATTGAACGTTTTAACGCCCTGATTCGAATTTATCTTTCAACAGCAAATACCAATAAAGACCCTCTTCCCTGAAAAGGCTGAGATGGCTAAGGACTACTATGAATGGAAACAATCTGGATTAAGAATCCTCTCGCAATCTACACTGGCTCACTGGCTGATGCAGAAGGCGGTATTGTCATTAAAGGTAATACAATCATTGAGCTGGTTGGCAAACACAAAGAGCCAATCTTACCCGTAGATTACAGCGTCGACGCCTCTCGTCATGTTGTGACTCCTGGGCTTATCAATGCGCACCACCACTTCTATCAAACCCTAACGCGTGCCTACCCCGGCGCACTGAATAAAGAACTCTTCCATTGGCTACAAAGCCTCTATCCAGTTTGGGCCAACCTCGATTCGGAGATGATGAGCCTTGCCACAGAGTTAGCTCTGGTTGAGTTGATGATGTCGGGCTGTACCACAGCGTCAGACCATCATTACTTGCTGCCAAACGGGCTAGAGCACGCCATCGATTTACAAGTTGAGGCCGCAGAGAAACTAGGTGTAAGAGCGATATTTACGCGCGGCTCCATGAGCCTAGGGGAAGATGAAGGTGGGCTACCTCCACGACACACCATTCAAACCGAACAAACCATTATCGATGACAGCCAACGCTTGATCCGCGATTACCACCAGCGTGATGAAGGGGCGATGATTCAAATCGCACTCGCACCTTGTTCGCCGTTCTCAGTCACCACCGATCTAATGAAAGAGACCGCCAAGATCAGCGAACGTGAAAACGTCATGATGCACACGCACTTATGTGAAACACTCGATGAAGAGGACTTCTGTATCGAGAAGTTTGGCCTGCGCCCTGTTGATTACCTAGAAGATGTCGGCTGGCTGAACGAACGCACTTGGCTTGCACACGGCATTCACTTCAATCCAGAAGAGATCAAGCGCTTGGGTAAAGCAGGCATTGGCATCAGCCACTGCCCGACGTCCAACATGATGTTGGCTTCTGGTATTTGTAAGAACAACGACCTCGAAGCCGCTGGCGTGAAAGTCGGCCTAGGTGTCGATGGTTCCGCCTCGAATGACGGCTCCAATATGATTGCAGAAGTGCGCATGGCGATGTATCTACAACGCCTGCAATATGGCTCTGCCAATGTTTCACACTTCGACGCACTGCGCTGGGCAACGTCAGGATCGGCACGCGCAATGGGTAGAACGGATATCGGTACACTAGAGGTCGGTAAACAAGCCGACATCGCGATGTTCAAGCTCGATGACATTCGTTTCTCTGGCAGCCACGATCCGCTGGCAGCACTACTACTCTGCGGCGCTCAACAAGCGGATAAAGTGATGGTAGCCGGAAAATGGCGAGTTAATGATGGCGCCGTTATTGGCGTAGACATGGAGCGACTGATGCACCGCCACCATGCAGCTGCAATGAAGCTAGGTAAACTGGCGATGAATAATTAAATACTCTCTAACTAGAAAAGCGAAAAAAGGCCGACGTGATGTCGGCCTTGTTCATTCAGTTCGATTTTTAGAAACCGATTTACATCTTAATCCATCAAGCTCTTCGACTTAATCGCCTTCTTAGAAAGCTCTTTGGCAAAGGCTTTGATATCTGTTTCAAACTCATCGACGCTTTGGCGGATTTCATCCAGTTGAACGGTTTGCATTACACGGTTTTCCATTACGATTTGGCCGTTCACAATCGTCGTGTCGATGTTGCTTGGGTTCGCTTGGTAAACCAAGGTCGCGTAAGGGTCGTAATTTGGCATCATGTTCGCTGATGTTGTCTCTACAATCACGATGTCTGCCTTCTTACCCGCTTCAAGAGAACCGATTTGATCTTCCATGTGTAGGGCTTTCGCGCCACCTAATGTCGCCATCTCGATAACTTGCTCAGGAATCATGATAGTGCGGTCAGAATGCTTTAAACGTTGCATGTTCGCTGCGTAGCTTAATGTGCGCATGATATCGACTTGGTTAGAGCTCATTGGGCCATCTGTTCCTAAGCCTACTCGCATGTCAGCACGGTACATATCCCATGCTGGTGCGATGCCAGTTGCACCTTTAGCGTTCGCCATTGGGTTGTATGAGATCCCTGCGTCAGCTTGCTTTAGAAGCTTTTGATCGTTCTCCGAAAGATGGATACCGTGAGCAATGACTACGCGCTCGTCCAGCACACCAATTTCATCCATGTATTCGACTGGCGATGTTGCCTTAGTTTCATCTTTGATGCGTTTCTCTTCATTTGGGAATTCAGCAACGTGAATCAGCACCGGCACATCGTATTGAGCAGACAGCTTGTTGATTTCTTGCAGCTTATCTTTGCTCACGGTGTACACCGCATGTGGCGCATAAGCAGGCGTGATTAGCTCATCGTTTTTGTATTGTTCGATAAAGCCTTTGGCGTATTCAATGCCGCCGTAAGGTTCTTTGGCATCGACCACTGGGAACTTAATCACGGTTTCGCCGAGCACAGCGCGTAAGCCGACTTCTTTGGTCGCCTTGGCCATTTCATCCATGTGGTAATACATATCGGCATAAGTGGTTACACCGCTTTGTGCTAGTTCGATAGAGCCAAGCTTGGTTGCGTTGTAAATCAGTTCACGGCTTAGCTTTTCGGCTTCTAGAGGGAAGAAGTAAGCGAACAGACGATTCGAAATACCCTCTTCCCCTAAGCCACGAAACGCGATCATCGGTAAATGGTTGTGCGCGTTCACCATACCCGGCATGACGATTCCATCTTGAGCATCAATCACTTTTTCTGCGCGATATTGAGTCATTAAATCCTCGGTACCGACTGCGATGATCTGGTCGTTTTTCACTACAACAACACCATCTTCAATCACATCCATTTCTGAATTAATGGTGAGAACCTGTCCGTTGGTGATGATCAGATCAGCGTTGTATGTTTGCGTCGCGACCGTTGAACCGCAACCTGCAAGCAGAACTGCGCTGATGGTGCATGCCAAGCTTTTAAGCGTCATTGCTAAACCTTAATGTTGTGCGTGTAATATTGTTAGCGGCTTCATCTATAAGTTTCCAGCTTTTCGCTTTTCAGAAGAGTAAGTGCCGCCAATTTTCGCGATACTATAACCTGTCATTTAAATAAAATGGCATACCTAATCGAACCGAATTCAAGATAAATGAGTTATTGCACAACAGGTCACAAAAGAGGTTCTGTGCTTATAGTCACTCACACACCTAGATAAACGTTCAAACAACATTAGCTTTTCACACCACAGCCTTTAATCACTAACTGTGTGATGAACTGAGCGGCATCGGCATAGTCTTTATCATCGAGTTGGTCCTTCTGCATCACGCTGCAAATCTGCCAGCCAAAATCGGCGTAGGTTTGAGTTGCCGCCCAGATGGTAAACATCAGGTGATGAGCGGGAACATCGTCCATTAGGCCCTGCGCCGACCATGTCGAGAACTTATCAAGAATCATCTGGGATTGCTTATACAGCTCGTCACCAATCTCTTTCGGCAATACTTTAGCGCCAGACATCACTTCATTGGCAAATACCTTAGAGGCATGTGGATGATCGCGAGAAATGATCAGCTTGGTTTGAATATATTGAGACAAGGCTTCAACAGGATCGCTGAGCTCTTCAATCGGACGAGACGCTTCTAGTAAAGGCTGAGTGACGGTTTCAAGCACAGCGTTGTAGAGCTTATCTTTTGAGCTGAAATAATAGAATACGTTAGGCTTGGGAATGTCGGCCGCTTTCGCGATATCGGCCATTTTTGTTGCAGCATAACCATGAGTGGCGAATTGTTCACACGCGACTTCGATGATTAAATCTTGATTCTTTTGTCTGATCCTAGACATATTGCATCCTTTACAGCTCGTTACTAAAATCATAGTAATCAACGTGCTTCATTAGTCCAGAAGATAATCTCAGAACTCAAGGTCACCGCATTGATAACAATAAAATGGCCGCTCTATTTGTTAAGAAGCGACCATTCCATACCGTGTTTTTGAACTGTTCAAGTTAAAGAATCAATATTGCGCGGAAGTCATTCACATTTGTCAGCGTCGGCCCCGTGGTAAGAAGCACATCGACTTGCTTGAAGAAATCGTAGCTGTTGTTGGCATCGAGGTAGTCTTGCGCTTTAAGCGACAGGCTCGAACCTTGTTGCCATGTTTGAGGCGTGATCCATGCGCCCGCATTGTCTTCAACACCATCAATCCCGTCGGTATCAGCAGCCAATGCAAATATGTTGTCTTGGCCTTTAAGCTCGTTATACAAGCTCAACAAGAACTCACAGTTACGCCCACCGCGACCATTCCCTTTAACGGTTACCGTGGTTTCCCCGCCGGAAAGTATCACGCAAGGCGTCTCAAATGGGTGCTTGTTATTAGCCACTTGTTTGGCTAGCGCAGCATGCACCTTCGCGACATCTCGCGCTTCTCCCTCTATGCAATCACTCAACACATAAGCGGGAATACCCAAGCCTTCAGCTTCTGCAGCAGCGGATTCCAATGCCGACATCGGCGTGGCAATAATATGGTGCTCTGCGTTTTTCCAACAGACGTCATCTGGCTTAACGGTTTCTGACTCTGGATTATTTAACCATTCAAATGCCGAGCGTGGTGTTTCTATTTGGTAACGCTCTAAAATTGCCATCGCATCAAAACGCGTAGTGGTGTCGGGTACGGTTGGGCCAGAGGCAATCACACTAATGTCATCACCCGGCACATCAGAAATCGCCAGTGACACAACCCTTGCAGGATACGCCGCTTTAGCAAGTCGACCGCCTTTTATCGAAGATAGATGTTTACGCACACAGTTCATCTCATCAATGGCTGCGCCCGACTTGAGCAGCGCCTTATTGATTTGTTGCTTCTCAGCCAAGCTAATGTCGCCACCGGGCAGGCTTAGCAAAGCAGAACCGCCGCCAGACAGTAGACAAATAACGGTGTCGTCAGCACTCAGGCCACTCACTAATTCCAGCATACGTTGGCTCACTTCTAAGCCCATCGCATCCGGGACGGGGTGTGCCGCTTCGATCACCTCAATGTGTTCGCAAGGTGCGGTGTGTTCGTAGCGGGTCACGACGAGACCTTCAAGGTCACGCAGTGCGAGATCTTGCTGTTGCTTTGCTTGCCAAACCGCTTCAAGCTCAGCGGCCATCGACGCGGCTGCTTTTCCTGCGCCAATTACCACAGTTCGCCCAGCTTGGTTAGCTGAGCGGTAAAAAATGTCTTGAGGAAGAAAAGGTTCGATGTGATTTTTAGGTAGCGCCTGATTAACAGCACTTGAGAAAAGGGTTTGCAGAAACTGCTTAGCATCAATGTCCATCAGCCACTCCTTAGTTGACGGAGAAAAAAAGAACCCCGATACAAGGCCAAAGGGTGCCTGCTAAGATCAAGTTGGAAAGGAACAACTTCAACCTTTGCCTCGTATCAGGAACGCGTATAAAAGGAGACGAAACTACGCGATTTATAAACAAACTCTTGGGCTACGAATCGATAGCAGCCCTAATTAATTAACGGATAATCGGTTGATTGATTAACCACTAAACGGACAAACCGTTAACTAGATTAACGAATCGAGTGGTCAGAGCGTTTCTCTATCGCTTGGATAAGCGCAGAGTGATCCCAACCTTCACCACCCATTTCGGCACACTCACCAAACAACTCTTGAGCGTTGGCCGTATTCGGTAGCGCGACACCCAACTCTTGCGCACCCGTTAGCGCTAAGTTGAGGTCTTTTTGGTGAAGTGAGATTCTAAAGCCAGGGTCGAATGTGCCTTCAACCATACGCTCACCGTGCACTTCCAATATCTTAGAGTTAGCAAAGCCACCTAATAGCGCCTGACGTACGCGTGCTGGATCAGCGCCTGCTTTCGAAGCAAAGACTAACGCTTCAGACACGGCTTCGATATTCAGCGCCACAATGATTTGGTTTGCGACCTTACAGGTTTGACCCGCACCGTTGTCGCCTACTAGCGTGATGTTCTTACCCATAATTTCGAACAGAGGTCGTGCTTTATCAAAGGCGTCTTGCTCACCGCCCACCATGATAGTCAGAGCCGCGTTAATCGCGCCCACTTCACCACCTGAAACTGGCGCATCGAGGTATGAAGCACCACCTTCGTTAATGCGCGCTGCAATGGCTTTGGTCGCGATTGGCGAGATTGAACTCATATCGATAACCAGCTTACCCGTTGCACCACCTGCTGTGAGACCTTGCTCGACGCCGTTGTCACCAAACAGGACATCTTCAACTTGAGGGGTATTGGGCACCATTAAGATAATGATATCCGCTGCTTCAGCCGCTTCTGCTGGTGAGTGGCAAACCGTTGCTCCTGCTGCCACAAGATCAGCAGGCGCTGCATTAAAGTGGTCCGACAGAATCAAATCGTAACCTGCTTTTTGAAGGTTACTCGCCATAGGTTTCCCCATGATGCCAGTTCCGATAAATGCAATTTTAGACATGTTGTTCTCCTTAACGTTTGAGGGTTACCAGACGCAATTAACGGTACTGGTGCAGCCAACCAAGGCCTTCTGTCGTTGTCGTTTTTGGTTTGTATTCGCAACCCACCCAGCCTTGATAGCCAAGCTCATCAAGATAGTTGAGCACGAACGGGTAATTGATTTCTCCAGTACCCGGTTCGTGTCGGCCTGGGTTATCCGCCAGTTGCACGTGTGCGATTTGACCAATGTTCTGTTGCATGGTCGGCGTAAGATCGCCTTCCATAATTTGCATGTGATAAATATCGTATTGGATAGAAAGGTTATCGCTCCCTACCTCTTTGATGATCGCTTTAGCTTGCTCTGTGGTGTTTAAGAAGAAGCCCGGAATATCACGGGTATTGATCGCTTCTATCACTAAGCTGATGCCTTCTGCTGCTAGCGCGTTTGCCGCGTAATGCAGGTTAATCACAAACGCCGATTGCGCATCTTGCTGGGTCACACCTTGCGGAACAATCCCGGCTAAGCAATTCACTTGAGTACAGCCGAGCGCTTTTGCGTAAGCGATGGCTTTAGGTACACCCGCTTGAAACTCTTCAACTCGTGCTGGGTCTACCGCGATACCACGATCACCAGCATCCCAATCACCCGCAGGCAAGTTAAATAGCACTTGCTCTAGGTTATTAGCGTCGAGCTTTGCTTTGATTGCCTGAGCATCAAAAGCGTAAGGGAAAAGATATTCTACGCCCTGAAAGCCCGCTTCTGCGGCAGCTTCAAAGCGGTCCATAAAATCAACTTCCGTGAATAACATTGACAAGTTTGCTGCAAATTTTGCCATGACTCTGTCCTTATTCTTTATTTGGTGAAACTATGACTGTTTAGTGAAGCAACGGTTATTTGGTGGAGCTACGGTTGCTTAGTAAGCCTCGCTCTATTGGAGACTTTCCGTAGAGCTAAACCTCAGCTCTACGGATACACATTACTTAATGATTACTTGTACGCTAACGCTGTTGGAGCATCGCCGCGGCTTTCGGCAAGTGGCTCAAATTCGTTGATGGCGTTGATCTCTACGCCCATCGCAATGTTGGTTACTCGTTCAAGAATCAGCTCAACGACCACTGGCACCTTGTGCTTGTTCATCAGCTCTTTGGCTTGCTCAAACGCCGCCGCAATTTGGTCTGGCTCACGAACTCGAATTGCCTTACAGCCTAGGCCTTCAACAACTGCGACATGGTCAACACCGTAGCCCTCAAGCTCTGGCGCATTCTGGTTATCAAAAGCCAGTTGTACACAATAGTCGATATCAAATTGGCGCTGCGCTTGGCGAATCAATCCTAGGTATGAGTTGTTCACCAACACATGAATGTATGGCAGATTGAATTGCGCACCGACGGCCAGTTCTTCAATCATGAATTGGAAATCATAGTCACCAGAGATAGCGACAATGTCGCGATTTGGATCGGCCGCTCGTACACCCAATGCGGCTGGTGTTGTCCAACCCAATGGGCCAGCTTGACCACAGTTGATCCAGTTACGCGGCTTATAAACATGCAGGAACTGAGCGGCAGCAATTTGCGACAAACCAATGGTGCTCACATAACAAGTGTCACGACCAAATGCCTTGTTCATCTCTTCATAAACACGCATCGGTTTCATTGGCGCTTCATCGAAATTGGTTTTACGCAGCATGGTCGACTTGCGTTCCTGACACTCACTTGCCCAAGCATTTCGGTTCGGCAGCTTGCCAGCATCACGCCACTCTTGCGCCACTTCAACCATTAGCTCTAGTGCTGCTTTCGCATCAGAGACAATGCCTAAATCAGGACAGAACACACGGCCTATTTGGGTTGGTTCAATGTCTACATGTACGAACTTTCGGCCTTCGGTGTAAACATCCACAGAACCGGTATGACGGTTAGCCCAGCGGTTACCAACACCAAACACAAAATCAGAATTAAGCATGGTTTCATTGCCATAACGGTGAGAAGTTTGTAGCCCTACCATACCCGCCATTAACTCATGATCATCCGGAATCGAGCCCCAACCCATTAAGGTTGGAATCACAGGAACACCAGTGATCTCGGCAAACTGCTGCAACAATTCAGACGCGCCAGCGTTAATCACGCCACCACCAGATACAATCAGCGGTTTTTCAGATTGAGACATCATGGTTAATGCTTTCTCAACCTGCGCGCGTGTCGCTTTTGGTTTGTATGGTTCAAGCGGCTCATAGGTATCAATATCGAACTCAATCTCAGCCAACTGCACGTCTAAAGGCAAGTCGATCAAAACAGGGCCAGGGCGTCCAGAACGCATCAAATGAAAGGCTTTTTGAAATGCGCGTGGTACTTGAGCAGGTTCCAGCACCGTGGTTGCCCACTTAGTGACTGGTTTAGCGATAGATTCAATATCAACCGCTTGGAAGTCTTCTTTGTGAAGGCGAGCACGCGGAGCCTGACCTGTAATACATAGGATTGGGATTGAATCTGCAGACGCCGAATAAAGCCCCGTGATCATGTCCGTTCCCGCAGGGCCAGAGGTACCAATACACACACCGATATTGTCTTGATTGGTACGCGTGTACCCTTCGGCCATATGCGATGCACCCTCTACATGTCGAGCTAAGACGTGGTCGATTCCTCCAAGCTTTTTCATAGCCGCATACATAGGGTTAATTGCTGCGCCGGGAACACCAAATGCGATGTCTACACCTTCACGTTTAAGCACTTCTACCGCTGCTTCAATCGCTTTCATAATTGCCATTCGAACCTCCAATTCAGATTGTATACAATTAAACCAACTTTTGTGTACTATGAATCATCCTCAGCATTTATCAACCCCAAAATGAAACATTTTCATTACATCAGCCCATCACATTAAGTCCTCACTTACCCTGAAAAGCTTACAATTCATTGCTTTACATAAAATATCTTTACGTAAAAATAAATTACAAAAAGATCAAATGATAAATAAATGTTAAATATCGTTTGCTTGTTTACAACTTCTACCATATAAATATCCTTAAAAAGAGCATTTTGTATACAAAATGACATCGTATTGTGTAAAGGAGACAAGCAATGATGAATGACGTGAAAGAGAGAGAAGAAGTACAATGTATGCAGGTACTTGGGAAGATGGACAACTCCGAGTACAAAGAGATCTTGTCTAAAGATGCATTAAAATTCTTAGAAGCTCTCGTCAATAAGTTTGGAGATCGCCGTCATGCCCTGCTAAGTGACCGCGACGTAAAACAAGCTCAATATGACGAGGGTGAGTTACCCAATTTCAGAAAAGACACCATTTCCATTCGCCAGAATAAAGAGTGGAAAGTGGCAACGCCGCCGCCAGAATTGCTGGATCGCAGAGTAGAGATCACCGGTCCTATCGAGAGAAAGATGGTGATCAACGCGCTAAACTCAGGCGCGAAAGTCTTCATGTGCTGCTTTGAGGATGCGTCTTCCCCAACTTGGGCCAATATGGTCGAAGGGCAAATCAACCTAAGAGACGCCAACCTTGGCACCATTAGTTACTTCGATGAGAAGAAGCAGAAGCGTTACCAATTAAACGACGATCCTGCACTGCTGATCGCACGCCCACGAGGCATTCACTTGCCAGAGCAATCCATCCAATTCAACAATCAGCCTATCGGCGGTTGCTTGATGGACTTCGCCTTGTACTTTTTCCATAACTATCAATCACGAGCACAACAAGGTTTAGGGGTTTACTACTACATTCCCAAGCTTGAGAGCATGGAAGAAGCACAGTGGTGGGACGATGTTTTCAGCTTCACCGAAAACTATTTCCACGTACCCAAAGGCACCATTCGTGCGACGGTTTTGATTGAGACGCTTCCAGCCGTATTCCAAATGGAAGAGATCTTGTACGCAATGCGTGATCATATCGTGGCAATGAACTGTGGCCGTTGGGATTACATCTTCAGCTACATCAAAACGCTGAAAAACCATAAAGACCGCATCCTGCCTGACCGCCACGGGATCGGCATGGATCAAGAGTTTCTAAATGCCTATAGCCAACTGTTGGTGCGTACTTGTCATGCTCGCGGCGCACTGGCGATGGGTGGTATGTCAGCCTTTATTCCAGCGAAAGACCCGCAAGAGATGGCGCGTGTCACCGCCAAAGTCATTGAAGACAAACAGAGAGAATCCCAGAACGGACATGATGGCACATGGGTCGCGCACCCTGCACTGGTTGATTTGGCAATGTCGATCTTTGATAAGCACTTAGATGGCAAAGTAAACCAAATGGATTTTCAAAGCCCGGAGCATGTGATCAATGCAGACTCGTTGCTAAAACCTTGTGAAGGCAGCCGCGACGAAGCCGGCGTGCGCAAGAATATCCGTATTGCGCTGTATTACATCGAAGCTTGGATTCAAGGCTACGGCTGTGTACCTATCTACGGCCTTATGGAAGATGCCGCCACCGCAGAGATCTCAAGAGCCAATATCTGGCAATGGATCCACCACGGCGTCACGCTTGATGACGGCCAAACCTTTACCAAGCAACTATTCCACTCTTGGCTTTACCAGGAGTTAGACACGATAAAACATGAAGTCGGAGACTCGCGCTATTCAGCTGGTCGATTTGAAGAGACAGCTGATCTTTTCTATCAACTTTCTACAGCCGAAGAGTTCGCCGCCTTCCTAACTTTACCCAGCTATGGGCTATTACAAGAGTCCAGTTAGGACTCTTGTACCGAGCTGAACCAGTCAATGATTATTCACAAACTAGAGTAATGATTGGCTGGCTGAGCTTGGTACGTATGCCCCTTGAAAAACTAGGAGATAACATGGGAAGTTTGACTCTACAACAAGCGTTAACCATCATCGATGGAACCTTAAAAGCAGGAAACAAAATCCACACAGAACCTTTGACGGTCGCCGTCTTAGACAGCGGTGGCAAGCTGATTTCTCTGCAACGTCAAGACGGCTCTAGCATGATGCGACCAGACATCGCGATTGCTAAAGCGTGGGGAGCACTCGCACTGGGTTGTTCCTCTAGAAAACTCGCCCAAGATGCTGATAATCGACCAGCATTTATCTCCGCCGTAAACGTACTCGCACACGGAAACATGGTGCCAGTGCCAGGGGGCCTACTGATTCGAGATAAGGATAAAACGGTACTTGGTGCGATTGGGGTCAGCGGTGACATCTCAGACATCGACGAAAGTTGCGCCATTAACGGCATTGGTTGTGCAGAACTGTTCAGTGACGAGATGCTGCAAGCTTAACTCGCCAATTCGCTGTACTTGAAGTTCTTAAACAAGCACAAAAAAACCGAAGCGATTAAGCTTCGGTTTTTTATTGAATCTAAAGGAAGATCAGAAAAACTACTCGTACGCGCTCAACCATGTTTTCAGAAGTTGGTTGGTGTTCTTCTTCTGACTCGCAGACAATGATTTAACCAGTTTTTTCTGCATTTCGACATGTTCAGTCATCATTTGGTCAATCAGAATAAGACCATCTTTTGTTAACTGAACACTCACGCTGCGTCTGTCTTCTTTGCTGTGTTCACGACTGATCAGCCCTTTGGCTTCTAGCTTATCAAGGCGATTGGTCATCGCGCCAGATGTCAGCATCATGGATCCAATCAGTTCAGATGGCGTCAGTCGGTAAGGCTTCCCAGAACGTCGCAACGTCGCCAGCACATCAAACTCACCCAGCTTCATGTCGTATTTTTTATGAAGCTCGGCAACTTGCGTCTCCATATACTTGGCAATACGCATAATCCGACCCATCATTGCCATAGGCTCAGTATCTAGTTCGGGCTTTTCCTTTGCCCATTGCTCTACTACGCGGTCGATAGCATCCATTTGCAATCTCGCTCCGTTGTTAGTCTGATTACTTCAAACTAGTTTAACATAAAGATACTTTACAACCACTAGTTCTCAGTATACAGTTCACACAATAGTTATCTTAACGTAAAGATATTTTAAATGAACATATTATTAGCAATGATCCCCGCGTTCTTTTGGGGAACAACCTATGCAGTGACGCAATTTACGCTACAGGAGTGGCCACCATTATTATTGGGTGCTTTGCGTGCGTTACCTGCTGGTTTGTTATTGCTAGCAGTAAAACCAACACTGCCTAAAAAAGGCGAGTGGCAAATCATTTTCACACTGGGCCTTATCAATATCGCGACCTTCTTTGGCTTGATCTTCGTGATGGCGCTAACGCTGCCTTCGGCAATCTCTGGCGTGGGCATGATCTCCGTGCCGGTGTTCGCGATGATCTTCCACTGGGTAGTGAAAAAACAGCGCCCGCATCTGATTCAAGCCCTTTCGGGTATTGGCTTGATCACCTTAGCGTGGATACTGTTTAACCCAAGCCAAATTGCTCTGAACCCAATCGGTTTAGGCGCAATGTTTGCCGCAATAATGTGTATTGTCATCGGCAGCAGCATTACCAAGTCACTGGGTAACCGCATGCACTGGTGGAAGGTATTAACGTGGCAACTGATTTTGGGTGGTACGATTTTGTCTATCGCTTCTGGCGTTCATGCCTTCATCGACCCACAGCCTTATATTAATGCTGTCACTCATTTCGATACTCGCAACGCTATGGGACTCGTGTGGGTGATTGGCCTAAACACAGCGCTGGGTTACGGTATGTATGTGTGGTTACTGCAACGTATGTCAGTGGTTGATTTCACCTTCGGTGGTATCGCCAACCCAGTAGCTGGCATCGTGACCGGTATGGTGTTAATGGGTGAATCATTTACTCCAGTCCAATATTCACTAATGACCGGCATGATAGTGATGTCGCTGCTACCGCAACTTATTCTGGCAGTAAGACAGTCCAAACAAGTTAAGCCTGTTACGCAGTAGATATCGCCTCTTAAACGTATTGATCAAAAACGCGCCTAATTGTAGGCGCGTTTTTGTTGCTACGCAGAAAGCAAGAACCTAACAGCTATACTCACCGAGTTGATCATTTCTTGAACCAAATTAAACCTCACAAAGAATAATGACTTTACTTAAACTATCTAAAGTGAATTTATTTTCTATAAAATAATTATATTAGAGATTTAATTTCCACATAAAACGTAAATTAGAGATAAAAAGACAAAACTTTTCTCCGACTACCTTTTTATACTG
>NZ_JBFRTR010000063.1:0-7238 GCF_041474215.1 Vibrio sp. 10N.222.52.C12 | reverse complement strand
AACGTCGAGAGACAGGGGAAGACAATGAAAAGACTATCGCTTGAGGAGTGTCAGCGAGATTTAGCCGCCCTCGATGCGGCTGACAAGCTGACCGCCAGCCTGAAAGTGGAAATTGACCGTTTTAAAGAAATGGACACCGGCGCACTCATGAAAAAAGCCATGGGGATGTTGATGAGTGGCAACCTCTCACTGGAGGCATTAGGGCTTCCCGTCAACTTGTTTGAGCAGCTTGAGCACCTCGACAAGCTCAATGGGGTCGCTCGCCTGAAATACCGTGCAGTGGTAGAGGTTCAAAAGCAGCAGCTTGATGAGATGGAAAGTGCAGAGGTGGATCATGGCTGAACATAAAAACCCAACCCGTGGGTATATATCTTGTCCTGTTTGTCAGTCGGTCGCCAGCGCCCATCAAGTGGGTGAAGGGAAGCTCATCGCTACAGGGGAGCCGCCTAAAAATAGCCGCAACATTGGATTGATGTATTACCGTTGCCCAAAGTGCGGTAACAGCTCACATAGCCATGAAGTGACCAAGTTCATTAAAGCGAATCTTGTCGCTGACTCAGCCGAACTTCAACCGACAGTCACCGAAAAACTGTCGGTGGTTGATCCGGTTTTGGTAACCGAACCTAACCGAACAGAGGTAACCGAGCTAACCGAGGGGTTAACCGAACCGGAAGAAACACAGGAAACCAGTAAAGACGCGGTTTCCAACCGAGAGGTAACCGAAACCGCCGACGATGAAGAAGCTGAAAACACCCAAAGCACGTTTTCCTTTAAACGAGTCATAACAGCGTTGGTGTCGGTTATCTTCCTCCTCTGGGCATTTTCTCAACTGCTACCTAAACCGAAAGCCACAACCGAACCAACGCAAGGGGGTGAGCATGGAGCAAACGAATGAGGTCTTGTTGGATGAGCCTACGGCGTTGGATGATTGGGGAGATTTTGGGGCGGTCATTGAGCAGCTTGAACAGCAAGAGCAAGGTGAGACCGATTCGGTTAGTCTAACCGATTCAACCGAAGCGGTAACCGAAGATAAAACCGAAGCCATGGCGGGGTTACTGAATATTGTGTTCGCCTTGACCGAACAAGCCACGTCCATTATTTCAGGGGTTGAGTTTGAATTTGACGGTAAAGGTAAACAAGCCGTCATTGATGCCGCGCAGCCGGTCTTTGCCAAACATGGCTCAACCTTGATGGGGGTGTTTGGGGACTACATCGAAGAGGCGACGCTGCTGCTTGCGGTTTTGGGCTTGATCTACGCGTCCAAACAACAAATGGCTGCCTTGATGCAAGCCAAGGAGACCGAAAGTGAACAAACCCAAACCCCTAGCCCTACCGAATCCCGTTAATGCTAACCCGTCCTTTGATGCCGAGCACACCCTTTATGTGGCGGGAACGGGAGGGGGAAAAACCTCAGCGGTTAAGCATTTGGGGTTAATCCCGAAAACCGCACAAGCGGTCTTTTTTGACCCCTACACCAACTACGCGGGAAATAAGTTTCAAGGGCAAATGTGCCACGGCACCTCATCACGCTTAATCTTTGTGAAATCGCTGGTGATGGCGCGTCGTCGTGGCGGCTCGTTTAAGTTGGCGTACATTCCAGCCAATGGGGCAACCGGTGGAGAGTTGGAATTTTTCGCGTCGGTGGTGTGGTCGGTAGGGAACGGCCGCGCTAGCCGGCTCTATACGGTGATTGAAGAGTTAGCCTCCTGCGTAGAAACCTCTGGCAAACTTCGAGGTCGTGCGGGTGAGCTGTTGCGTGGCGGGCGTCAGTATGGCCTTGTGGTGCACTCCATATTTCAGCGCGGCCAAGAGGTACCGAAAACCGTGACCGAGCAATCCAGTGTTTGGTGGGTGGGCGCAGTTAATTCTCTGAGTGATGCTCAATGGATCGCGGATAAACGCGGGTTGGATGTGAATACTATTGCGACGTTGAAATCCGCTAAGGTCAACAAGCAACGTATCGGGAAACCGATCGCGGAATACCTCTTGATCCGTGATGGTATTGGTAATATTGAGCATAAGGCGTTGAACTGTCAGTCAGGCTCAACACTCAATTTGAACTACCGGTAACCGCCCTTTTTAACCTATAGGTTACCCATCTAACCTATAGGTAACGCTTCCTTTCTTTTTCAACCTTTTTCCTCTTTGATAAACACTTCATTTGATTATTCAAGATCCAACGTCGAGAGACAGGGGAGTGTATGAAAGCTCAGCATAAAAACATCTTGATTGCTGTTGTCCTGACCTTACTGATGATTGCCATCATTAATAACGTCTCAACGTTAGAAGCAGTCAAACAACTCATCAACGGCAAACGTGGCTGGTTTTAAGGAGAGACAAACATGTCAGTAAAACCAATCAAACTGAATTCCATGGTCGGGGCCGCTTGGGGACAAAAAGGCACGCTGCCTATTCCTGTTGGGCCGACTTACCATGAGTTAGTGTTAGAGACGAATGCCGAGGCCGCCGAGATTGAACGCTTGTCTATTACGCTGAACGCAGAAGAAATCTATGTCTTAACGGGCAGTGAGATCCTCATGTTAGAGCGTTACAAGCAACGTGCTCATACCACCGGCCATTACGTGATCCCATTCAGTGACATTACCGCTCGCACTAAAAATGGGGTTCGTTACACGGGGCTGGTGACAGAAGCGGGCGATAACATCCATTTGGATGTTCAGTTCAAGGCGAAATCCGGCGGCGATCCCCTGTCTATTCAGGTTCATGCTTGGGTCACCAATGCGCAACCTGCCCGAATCTTGGTTCCAATGATAAAGCGTGAAACCATGCCAGCGAACGCAGAAGGGGTAAACGAATTTACGAGCTTAGTCTCAAGTCCGTTAATCAGCTTGCGTCGTGCGCACTTTATGTACGCGGGGATCACTAAGCTCGAGGTGGAACGTGACTTTGTGAAAGAGTACGAAGCCAACAAATTCATCAATGAAGCGAACGCCAAACGAAACGAACGTACCCCGCAAGCGGGTTACTTTCACTTTGATCCGATTGTGCGTGGTTTTTCTATTGATGAGCTCTTCCCAACACAACACAGCTCTAATTTGAAATTTTCAGTGACCACGAGTGACGTCGCCGGCTCAATCCCTATTTTGGTTGAATCGGTGAAAGTGGTTCGCCCTGAAATGCTCACAGGTAAATACTAAGGAGCGCGCATGAGCTTTTTTGATGACCTGTTGGAGTTTGGTGAAGGGGCGCTCGATAGCGTGGGCGAAAATGCCGATTGGTTATTTGGTCACAACGCCAATTCGTCCAATCCCAACACCACGCAGCAGCCAAATACCCCGGCGGTCGACAATAACGGCAATGCCGTGACGACGCCACAAGGGGGCTCTGCCGTGGTGAAAGATAACACCCTGCTTTATGTGGGCGGTGGGATAGCGGCGCTCTTGGTGGTGGTTCTTCTCATTGTTCTCTTCAAGGATTAGCGCATGCCATTACTTTTCATCGGTTTGGGCGGTCTGGGGCTGGGAACGGCACTCGGGGTTGGAGTGAGTCAGGGGCTCAAAAAAACCTTAACTGCGACTGCGGTGATGGCTTTGCTCTACCTTGCCTATAAATCGGGAGTATTTCGCTCATGCTAGGCTCATTGACTTCTTTAACGGGAGGCGGTGGTTTGACGGGCGGGTCTTCAGGACCTGCAGAGTCAGGGAACACCTCCAACACCACCAACAACAGCGGCTTTACGGCCGGCGCAATGAACTTTGGCAGTCATAACGGCATACCGTGGTGGGGAATAGCGCTCGTCGCGCTTCTTGCGCTGTATGTTTTCACTCGAAAGTAACTTAATTCCTGAAACGTGGGGAAACGCCAAGCCGAGGTTAAGTCAAGCGCTTGGTGACTACCTAAAGAAGGCTGAAATTGAAGTGAAAGCGGGGCGAGAGTCCCTCTATCGAGTCGAAGACACGTTTATGTTGCTGCGCGGTGAGCAATCCCCCTCCGGCGCTAAGGAGCTGGTTGTGGTCGCTTTAGCGGGTGACATGGCCATGGGGACGCTCAGTGCCCTCAATCACGGAGTGGCGAATGGGTTTGATTCGATTCGCGCCCACTTTAATCAACGCGGCGCTTATCGCTACATTCAACGTAAATTGCAATTGCCCGTACGAGAGATTGAGACCCACAAGAATGAGCACGTATTACAAATAAGGTTTGATGACATGGGTGGACGGAGTAAATCAAAGAGCAATGCGAAAACCATCACCACGACCACCAACAAAAGCAACAGTCAGGGGATTGGTGGTGATAACAATGGCTTTGCTCTGTCAGGAATAGAAAACTCTGACATTAATTTAAGCATGACGGACCACGGCGCCATGGCGGTGGCGGGTAAGACCGCGGAAGAAGCGTTTCACTTTGGTAATAATGCCTTAGATTTGGCGTCAGAGACCGTAGATACGTCGTTTAATTTTGGTGAAAGTGCCCTCGAAGAGGCATTGAGTTTTGGTGAGAGTGCGTTAGGAACTAACGCTGACCTTAGTGAGTACGCGATAGGCGCAAACACGAACCTGAGTGAGCACGCGATAGATTCGATTAAATCCATGGCGGGTCAACAAACGGAAACCACCAAAGCCGCGATTGCCATGGCGAACGCGTCCAAAGCTCGAGAGCAAACGGGTGAGAACGAAAGCAATAATGAGCTGTTGAAGAACGTGTCTCTTATGGTCGGCATTCTTGGCACGTTAATCACCATGGCCTATTTAGTGGCGGAGCGTAATAAATGAAACAACTCCAAACCCTAAGCCCAGGCGAAAGCATTCAATTTAATGCAGGTCAGGCGGGCAAATACCTCATCATTCGTGAAGCCAGCCATTCCCTCATGCTTCGCGGAGACGCGTTACGTCCTACAGAAATCGGGCGGGGTGATACGGTGGATATCACTCGTTTTGATGAGCTTGAACTTTTTAACCATCAGGCGGAACCGGTCACGGTTGAATATCAAGTGGCGGACATTCCCATCAGCACCAAATCTCAAAACATCGATATTAATAATTCCGTCACGATTAGCGAAATCTTAACCCCCATCACTGTCAGTGCCGTTCAAGCAGAAGTGAAGACGCGCATTCAAAATGACACGCTAACTGTGAAGAAGCTTGCTGAGCTTTACACCTTGCAAAAGGTCGATACGGGCTATCTGGATTTAACGGGCGATGAACAAAGCATTGCGGGAAATGAAGAGCGGAAAGGACTCTTCATTCAAACCTATCAAGATAATGATCGCTCTGTTTTGGTTCAAGGGTTTATTGAGGTTGTCGCCGGTGGTCATGTACTTATCAAAAGCAATGAAGCCATTACATTGGAAGGCGTTGCTGGGAATGGTGTTCGTATTGGGGAGTTTATCTAATGTTTGAACTTCACAATCCTATTGGCAGTCGTGGTGATAAGACGGGAAACGGTGGTTTTCAGTCATTAGTATTAAGCAACCAGTATGCTCAAGTTTCAGATGCCACAAACCGACAAGTAGAGTTTTCTCTGTCAGATGATGTAGAGCTACTGGAAGTACGAGTGGGTTGGTTGGATAGAGAAAATTCAAGGAACTTAGATCAAGTCGTCTTTTGGTCTCAATGCTTTGATGATCATGACGAGATGGTAGCTAATAGCCATAGGGCAATGGTAGTTCCCTTTGTGGCTGGCTTTGCAAGGCGATGTTATTTCATTCCTATTTTGACACCGAGCAACGCGAAAAAAATCATATTTACTTGCAATTATATTGATATTCAAGTGTGCATTGTGTCTCGAACGACCTTTAAGGAGTTAGAGCGATGATACAGGTCGATACGCAGGGGCGAATTGTCACGATCAACGCGCCTCAAGCGTCAACTCAATTAATCCGTTTAGATGTCCAACTGACGCAAGACGTCGCCGTTAATCCCGAACTCTACCGATGGACTGGTGAGGCTTTTGTCCTGTCACTAGAGGCTCAACAAAATAAAGAACAATCTGAAAGGCGCGCAAAGGCTAAACATTACCTTGATGCGACCGATTTTTACTTAGTACGCCAAGTAGAAAACGGTGCGGACGTCCCCCAAGAGGTTCTCTCCAAGCGTGAGACAGCCAGAGCCTTACTCGTGACCCAGTTACCGGATTTCGAATAATGACCATTAAAAAGTTGAGTGCGCTCGTTGTGCTCTTCACTTTACTAGGAGTGTATTTCATGAACAAAAAAACCGTCGATAAAGCACTCAGTCAGTTTGCGTTATCAGCAAGAAGCGAGTCTCGCATGATTGGGGTTCATGGCGATCTCAAACGCGTGGTTCGCAGGGCGATTGAGTTAACCCCGTTTGATTTTGGCATTACCTCGGGAAAGCGAACGGCCGAAGAGCAAAATGCGCTCTTCAAAAAAGGCGCTAGCCAACTCGATGGCTACAGTAAAAAAAGCCGGCACCAGTCAGGCCATGCGATTGATTTTGTGGTGTATGACGAAAACAGCAAAGTCACGTGGGGCTTTAGTTATTACGAACAAGTGAGTTGGGCGTTTAAACAAGCGGCAAAAGAGCTGAATGTGCCTATTGTCTGGGGTGGGGATTGGGTCAGCTTTAAAGATGGGCCTCATGTGGAACTCGATAAACGGGTTTACGCATGATAGGCGCCATCGCCAACCTCATCACTGGCGGCATTGATGCCTATAAGCAGCACGGCCTCAATAAAGCGAATGCCCTCAAGCGACAAGATGAGATCGAGCAAGAGCGTCACCAAGCTCAAGTGAAGCGTTTACAGTCTGGAGATGAACAGGCCGCCGATTTAGATAGGGTGAGCCTCAAAGATCGCGGCCTTAAAGATGAGTTCATTCTCTTGGTGGTGTTTGTTCCTCTGATCTTGTCGTTTATCCCAGACTATGCGGAGTATGTTCAAGAAGGGTTCAAAGCGTTGGAATTTGTGCCCGAGTACTATTGGTACATAGTGGGTGCGGTGGTCATCGACACGTTTGGGTTTCGCTCTATGGTGCGTTACTTACTGGAGTTCTTTTCATTTAAATTCAGGGGTAAGTAATGGAGCTACTCGTCTCACTGAACAGCATGGGCTTATCACCGACCTGGATAGCGTTACTCGTAGTGCTCTGGAAGCAAGATAAGCGCTTAACCATCATTGAAACAATTTTAGAAGGTAAGAATAGTGGCTAAAGCAGGGGTAAAAAGAAACGGCACGTTAAAGAAGGGGTATCGCTTCGCCAAAGGTGGGCGTGTTGTGAAAGCAAAAAGCATCACAAAGAAGCGAAGAAAACGTCGATA
>NZ_JBFRTR010000062.1:0-10944 GCF_041474215.1 Vibrio sp. 10N.222.52.C12 | reverse complement strand
AATTAATAGTGAATTATTTTGTTTCTATTTGTTTAATTTACACAATTATCAGTGATTTTGATCACATCTATAATTCCAAACTCATTTTTTGTTTTTCGAATTGATTATCCGACTGCTAATCTCCTGCTCACTTTGAAAAGGTATCAAAATTATAAATAATAAGGAGTGTTCTAAATGAATACCAAGAAACCTATGTCTCTGACTGGTCGAGTAATCCTCGGTATGGTCGTAGGTATATTAACGGGATTCGCCATTCAATCCCTTTTTGCAGACAACGGATTTGTTAACAACTACATCGTTAACGGACTCTTTGAAGTGGGCGGACAAATCTTTGTCGCCAGTTTAAAAATGCTTGTTGTGCCTCTAGTCTTCGTTTCACTAGTGTGCGGTACAAGTTCTCTTAAAGACTTATCAACTCTTGGCCGTATGGGTGGCAAAACGCTTGCACTTTATATCGGTACTACTGCCGTTGCCATCACTCTAGCATTAACTATCGGTAACCTGTTCCAACCTGGAGCTGGTGCGGATCTTACTGCTGCGAGCTCTTTCAAATCAGCGGATGCCCCTTCTCTGGGCCAAGTAATCATCGACATGTTCCCAACCAACCCTATTCAGGCGATGGCTGAGGGCAAAACGTTACAAGTTATCGTATTTGCAGTGTTGTTTGGTATCGCAATCAGTGCAGCGGGCAAACCCGGTGAACGTATCGCTGCAGTTTTCTCTGATCTAAACGAAGTGATCATGAAGCTAGTTGCGCTACTAATGAACCTTGCTCCTTACGGCGTATTCTTCTTGATGGCGAAACTGTTCTCTGGCCTTGGCTTAGGTGCAATTTGGAACCTAGCAGAATACTTCTTAGTGCTTGCTGGTACCCTGCTGTTGCATGGCTTGGTGACTTACAGTGCGATGCTTAAAGGATTCACAGGTCTTAGTCCGATTACGTTCCTACGTAAGATGGAAGATGCAATCATGTTTGCATTCTCAACAGCATCTTCGAACGCAACAATTCCAGTAACTATGGAAACGGCTAAGAACCGTATGGGCGTAGACAACAAAGTCGCTTCTTTCACAGTACCACTAGGTGCAACTGTGAACATGGACGGCACTGCAATCATGCAAGGTGTTGCGACGGCGTTTATCGCGCAAGCGTACAACATCGACCTTTCAATGGGTGATTACCTAATGGTTATCCTAACGGCGACACTGGCGTCTGTTGGTACTGCAGGTGTCCCTGGTGTTGGTCTTGTTATGCTAGCGATGGTATTGAACCAAGTTGGCCTGCCGCTTGAAGGTATTGCTCTAATCATGGGTGTTGACCGCCTTCTTGATATGATTCGTACCGCTGTAAACATCACAGGTGATAGTGCCGTATCTATCATCGTTGCTAAGTCTGAAGGCGCTCTAGACGAGTCTCGCTTCAACGACCCAGCAGCAGGTGAGAAAGAAGAAGAAGTTAAGCTAGCTCGCCAACAGGCATAGTCTCGCTTATCTTATGCTCTTGTCTTCAAGCTCAGGCGTAATTAATGGCTACGCCTAGCCCATACCAAAGCGCATAAAGAAAAACGCCACTGCAGATGCAGTGGCGTTTTTATTGGGCTATGTTTCTAAGCTATATTTCTGAGCAATATTTCTAAGCTATGTTTCTTAGCACGCTTTCAGTCATAGTTATCTATGGAGCAAGACAGGTAACAGCAGGAAGCTAATCAGCGATTGGGAACATTAGATTTACTCTCAATCCCCCACCTTCTCTATTCTCAGCAGTTACATGTCCATTCATCACACCCATCGCTTCTTTAACAATCGCAAGGCCCAGACCGTAGCCACCAGACCGTTTGTCTCTTGCTGATTCAATACGAGTAAACGGGTCGAATATACCTGCAATCTTGTTATCAGGAATACCATCACCGTCATCTTCTACAGATATTACACTGTAACGTCTATCCATTACCTGTTCGTATGTCGTCACGACCACATGAGCGTTCTCACCCGCGTATTTAATGGCGTTCCCGACCAAGTTACCAATGACTCGAAGCAGTAGCCTCTCATCAACGTTCACCATTGATATCGGCGTCTCTAGGGAACCAATCAAAGTTTGATTCGGTTTTAAATCGTTTTGCATCTGCGCGATCAACATTGAACAATAGTGCTCAAGGTGCATTAAACTTAACTTGGAGTCATAGCGAGAGGTTTCTAAGCGGCTAAATTCAAGTATCTCACCCACCAGCTTATTCATCTCTTCTGTTTCATTTTCCATTCGTTCTAGCAAACCAATGCTTTTATCATCAACCTTGCTGCGCAGCAGGTGTAGTGCGAGGTTTTGCCTTGCTAATGGTGTTCTTAACTCGTGTGAGACATCACGAATCAAACAACGTTGCTTTTCAGCCAGAGATTTAATCTCAAAGGTCATATAATCAAAATCGTGTGCAAGCTCGTTGAATTCACGCGTGGTGGAGTTCAACTCCGACACCACACTGACCGTGAAGTCACCTTGAGCCAGTCTGCGGCTCGCTTCTCTCAATCTATCCAACGGTTGCTGAAGGCTTTTGGCCATGATAATCGAGAACAGAGACAATACGACCAATGCAATCAATGCTTTAAGCATATAGGAATATGGCGCAAAAGATTTTGCGGGATGAAACTGGTGCGGTAGTTGGATAACCAGTGTTTTACCGTTATCCAGTGGTAGGCCGAAGATCGGCTTACTCACACGATCACTAAGTTGGTGATCTAACGTTCTTAAGTATTTGAGCTTAAATTCAAAATGTGGGTGCATGTGACGATGTGTGATCGGACGATTGTCTTTATCAATGACGAACAGATAATACTGCTGAGCATTACCCCAGTCCGCGAGTTCATCCATGTCCCCTTCTTCGATCAACACATTCGCTTGGTAAGCAAGGTCGAGCATTTCCGCTTTTACCGATTCTGGGACTTTAAGCAGCGCTTTCATCAAGGCTCTTTCAGCGACACCTTGCAGGATCAAAATACTCACCAAAATGACGGTCAGGTAACTGAACAGTTGGAAAGTGAGTCCGTCTTTACGCTTAGCAATAAAATCAGGGCAACGCAGCAGTTTTTTACTCATGCTCCGACCGACTCTAGGTAACTGTAACCTTTACCACGAACGGTTTTTATATGTTGTTTAGACAAACCTGCCTGAACGAGCTTTCTACGTATATTGCTGATATGCATATCTAAATTACGATCGAAGGGACACAATTCTTTCTTGAGTACATGGATTTGCAGATCAGATTTTGAGACGACAATACCGTCATTTTTGACCAAATAATCAAGCAAGTCTTTTTCAGTGCCAGTTAATGGCAAACGAGAGAGTTGTTCACACAAGCCGTGATTAGAGGAAGCTAAAGATTGTCTTTGGCGTTCAAAACCCACTCGGCGCAAGATCACCTTAATACGGGTTAAGAGTTCAGGAACATTGAAAGGTTTAGCGATGTACTGGTCGGCGCCTGCTTGGTAGCCATCGAGCATTGAGGCATCGTCGTTAAGCGCGGTTAGCATAAGAATGGGAGTAGCAAAACGCTGACAAATACGTCTTGCTACTTGAATGCCGCTTAGGTTCGGAAGCATTACATCGAGTAGAACCAAATCGACAGGGTGAGATTGAATAAACTCAAGCGCGGATTCACCGCAATGAACAGTATCAACGTGATACCCCTCATTTTCTAACACTTCACCCAGTAATTCACACAACTGAATATCATCATCAACAACTAAAACGCGAGACATTACACATACCGATAAATAAGAACTGTTTGCATTCTAATTATCGTTATTATTGATTTCAATTATAAAGTGCCCGATTTCCTCTATAGAAGAAAATCTTTTTCAATCGGTACAAATTTTGATGCAGAATCGATAAGATTTTGAGCAGTTAACCCGGGAACACCATACACTTCAACAGGCTTGCCAAAGCGCTCTTTGATTCGCTCTACAAGGATTTCGAAATCACCGTCTCCTGATACCAAAACAATCGTATCAACCGTCTCAGCAAGTTCTATCGCGTCTAACGCAATACCCACATCCCAATCGCCTTTTGCACTGCCATCTCGACGCTGAATAAACGGCTTTAACTTCACATTAAAGCCCACACCACGAAGGATATGATGAAATTGACGCTGCTTTGGATCTTGGCTTGAGATTGCGTAAGCATTAGCTGCAATAACGTTACGCCCTTCCGTGGCAACATACCAAAACTGGTTATAGTCGAAGTTAGAACGGTATTTGTCGCGCGTCGTGTAGTAAACGTTCTGAACGTCGACCAAAATTGCTATGTTTTCCATAAATTCATACCTTTAGATTTTCCGTATACCCTATTCTATTCAATTGTAAAATGCGAGTCGCTTTACTCAATAAAAATGAACCTACCAGCTATCGTTAACGTAAATCTAATATCTTTAGCGTAAAGCTAAGTGTCTTTACGTAATCCTAACTATGCTTATTGTAAGTGGATTTGTTTTGAGCGTTTCTTAGGTGGTTCTGATCTTCACCTTCTTCTTTACGTAGCGTTCAAATCGTACTCAGGCTTAGAGTTTTTAAAGGGAGGTTGGCAATGCTGCACCGACAAACACACAATTCGATCGTAAGCATCGACACAACCAAAGCGATGCAAACTTTAAATCAACCATCAAACTCTGGTAGCTGGTTTAGTTTGCTTAAACTACTGACCATCAGCACGGTAATAATCATGAGCTTAACCATCAATTCAGTACTCGCCTACCCCGCTTATTCTCACTCAAAGCCTTTGCCACACCGCAGTGTGATTTATTTCGCTCCAAAGGAAGATTCAATCGTTAAAGAGTTTCTGAATGAAGTGTTGCTCAATAACTGTCAATTGGACGAACGAGATGTCGTCATTATGGTTATTGCTGAGAGTGGTTACACAGTCCCAACTTGGTTAGAAGAAGAGTTTAACTTAGAAGCAGTCACCAGTATTTACGAGATCCCGAAAGGATCACATACCGCTGTTTTGATTGGTAAAGACGGGAAAGAGAAGCACCGATGGAGTGGCAAAACAGATTGGAAACAGATCACCAATATCATTGACGAAATGCCGATGCGCCAACAAGAAATGCAGCGACAAGGCAGCCGCTGCAGTATTTGATTCTTGATGGACTCAGTAGTGGCTTAGAGATCCAATTAGAAGGTCAAACGATCAAGCTTGTTTGTTAAACCAAGCAAGTTTTTCATGGAGCTGAGCCACGCTGCCTACAACAATCAGCGCTGGGCTCTTTGCGACGCTCGCAAGGTCAGCTAAATCACGTAACCCACCTCTAAACACCTTTTGTTCTTGGCGTGTACCGTTTTCGATGATCGCAACTGGCATGTCAGCTCGCATACCATTATCGAGTAGATTCTTCTGAATGTTCGGACTCTCTTTCAAGCCCATGTAAAACACGATGGTATGGTTGTGCTGAGCAAGAGATTGCCAGTCAATATCTTCGCCATCTTTCTTCAAGTGACCTGTAATAAACTGCACGCTTTGTGCATGATCACGGTGCGTCAACGGAATGCCCGCATAAGCCGTTGCTCCGGCAGCAGCTGTGATGCCCGGAATCACTTCAAATCTCACGTCATTCTCAGCTAACGTTTCACACTCTTCACCACCACGACCAAAGATAAACGAGTCACCACCTTTTAGACGCACTACGTGTTTGTTCTCTTGAGCTTTGGTCACTAATAGTTGGTTGATCTGATCTTGCGGTACGCAGTGATGATCGAGCTTTTTGCCCACATACAACATTTCTGCTTCTGGATTAGCCATCTCCAAAATATCTTTTGATACCAAACGGTCATAAACCAACACGTCTGCTTGTTGAATCACTCGTGCCGCTTTTAACGTAAGTAAGTCTGGGTCGCCCGGACCTGCACCTACTAATGAAACAAATCCTGTGTTTCCTGTTTTAACATTCGATGGCGATACTTCTGACATGCTTTGCTCCGAAAGTTAGCTTGTTATATTTCAAGCTTAATTCTGTATGACGATTCATCGTTGTATGAATCACCAATATCCCTACTTCTTAGACTATCAGTTGTTGCCATAAAACTTTACGATTAATTCTAATCAAGATAGAAGTTTATATAACAAAACAATCTATTACGTTGGAAAATCCTGACATTTGCACCATCATCAAGCACACATTGCTCGCCTTAGGTGCACGGTTATCAAAGTAGAGAGTGTTAAGATCAAAAAAGCCCCAAATCAACAGCTTGGGGCTTAACACACATTATTAGTTGCTCATTAACCTAGAACTATCTAATTACTTAGCGCCTAGAGAAGGAGCTGTTTTAGCATGAGTTAGGTATAGAGGAACACACGTCATTAATAGACCACCAACGATGTTACCTAGGATTGTTGGGATAAGGTTGAAGTTCAACCATGTCGCGATACCAAAATCAGCGCCAAGAATCATACCTAGTGGGAATAGGAACATGTTTACTACTGTGTGCTCAAATACGAGTGCGAAGAAGATGAAGATTGGGAACCACATCATTGCTACACGGCCAGATACTGTGCGTGCAGTCATGTTGCCAATCACACCTAGACATACCATAAGGTTACAGAAGATACCGCGTACGAAACACGTGATCCATCCGTCCATACCCATGTTTTCAAAACCTAGGCTACGACCTGTAGAAACAGCAATGAACTTTTGAGCAACAGCGTTTGGTTCTAAAGAGAAGTTACCCGTTAGTGATACTGCAACAAGGAAAGCAACAATCAAAGAACCGATAAGGTTACCAAGACCAACAATACCCCAACAACGTAGGATACGACCCCAAGTAATACCTGGGCGGTTGTCGAATTTCGCTAAAGGTGCAAGGCCGAATACGCCAGTTACTAGGTCATAACCCATTACACTTAGAATGACGAAGCCAACTGGGAACACAAGTGCGCCAACAAGGCCAATACCGGTTTGAACCATTGCTGTAATAGCAACAACAACCGCTAGAGAAAGGATGATACCAGCCATAGTGCTTCGAATCAGAAGATCGCGAGTACTTGTTTTCGTTTTCGCTTCACCCACATCAATCATCGTTTGAACGAATTCAGCTGGTTTGTAATCAGGAGACATAAGGTTGTCCTTAAAAAGTTTAAATTAAAAGTTAAAATTGGATAGGAAAAGGCTCTAGTTGCCGAGTTAAGGCAATATCGAGAACTAGAACCCTTGAACTATCAAATCTTACTCATCCGAAGATTAAGCAGAGATTTCTACAGCGCCTTTGGCAACACGAGCTTTGTACGCTTTCACGTTGAAGTTCTCGTCTTCCATGCACACACCTGTTGCTAGGTTAAAGCGTTGCTTCTTAAGTGGGCTTGCTACCCAAAGCTCTTCTTTGTGCTCAACAATCAAACCACGTGATAGCACGTTAGATTGGAAGTATGGGTCTGTGTTGCTAATCGCGAATACTTCTTCAGCCTCAGTTGGGCGGAAGATAGCCACTTGCTCACCACTAACCAACGCACAAACACCTGTACCTGGGATAATGTCTTCGATCTTACAAACTTTGGTAAATGCCATGATGTCGTCTCCCAATTAAACAGATTCTACGTGAATGATGTCGCCCTGATGCTTTGAAGTAATGGCTTCAGGGTGTTTCTCAGTGAATGTCGCAGGACGGTGTTGTTCACGACCATCTTCAACAAACACAACGTTATCATCGCGGTCATCAGCATTGATGAAGTGTGCAAAGCGCTTAAGTTGAGCTTCGTCGTTGATTGTATCTGTCCATTCACAAGCGAAGTTATCAACTAGGCCAGCAATGTCAGTTTCAAGTTGGTCATTGATACCAAGCTTGTTGTCTACAATCACTTCACGTAGGTAATCAACACCACCTTCTAGGTTGTCCATCCATACCGAAGTACGTTGTAGTGGCGCAGCCGTGCGGATGTAGAACATCATGAAACGGTCGATGTACTTGATTAGCGTTTCTTGGTCTAGGTCGCTTGCCAGTAAGTCTGCGTGACGAGGTTTCATACCACCGTTACCACATACATACATGTTCCAACCTGCGTCAGTCGCAATAATACCTAAATCTTTACCTTGAGCTTCAGCACACTCACGAGTACAGCCAGACACACCAAACTTCATCTTATGAGGAGTACGGATGCCTTTGTAACGGTTCTCGATCATCACGCCTAGGCCAACTGAATCTTGAACGCCGTAACGACACCAAGTAGAACCTACACATGTTTTCGCCATACGAAGTGCTTTTGCGTAAGCTTGACCCGTTTCGTAACCTGCAGCGATTAACTTCTTCCAGATTGCTGGTAAGTCATCTTTCTGAGCACCAAATAGGCCGATACGTTGTGCACCTGTGATCTTGGTGTACAAGTTGTATTCAGCAGCAACATCAGCAAGAACGCTTAGTGCTTGAGGTGTTACTTCACCACCCGCCATACGAGGGATTACAGAGTAAGTACCGTCTTTTTGCATGTTACCTAGGAAGTTGTCGTTGGTATCGTGCAGCTTCACTAATTCAGGCTTAAGGATGTGTTCACCCCAGCAAGAAGCAAGGATAGAACCTGCTAGAGGCTTACATACTTCACAGCCGTAGCCTTTACCGTATTTCTCTAATAGCTCATCGAACGTTTTGATTTCTTCGATGCGAATTAGGTGGAAAAGCTCTTGGCGAGAGTATGCAAAGTGCTCACACACGTCGTTCTTCACTTCAACACCAGCTTTAGCAAGTTCAGCGTTTAATACTGAAGTCACTAGTGGAATACAACCACCACAACCAGTACCTGCGCCTGTTACTGCTTTGATATCACCGATTGTGTGGTGACCTTCAGCAACCGCTTGAGCGATCTTGCCTTTAGTCACATCGAAACAAGAACAGATAACAGCAGACTCAGGAAGAGAATCCGCGCCAAGTGTTGGCTTTTCAGCACCAGCATGAGCAGGAAGAATCAATGCATCTGGGTGTTCTGGTAGGTCGATTTCGTTCAGCATAAGCTGTAGAAGATCACCGTAGTCAGACGTGTCACCAACCATTACTGCACCAAGCAGCTTCTTGTTGTCTTCAGAAACGATTAGACGCTTGTAAACTTCTTGTTCTTCGTTTTGGTAAACGTAGCTCTTACAGCCAGGAGTACGACCGTTCGCATCGCCGATAGAGCCTACTTTCACGCCCAAAAGCTTAAGCTTCGCAGACATGTCAGCACCTTCAAATGTGCTTTCGTTACCAACAACGTGGTCAACCGCTACCGTTGCCATTTTGTAACCAGGAGCCACTAGGCCGTAGAACGTTTGGTTCCAAGACGCACACTCACCGATTGCGTAGATGTCTTTGTCTGTCGTTTGACAGTGATCATTAATCTCGATACCGCCACGTGGTGCAATACCCAGCCCCATTTGACGAGCAAGTTTGTCTTGTGGGCGAATACCAGCAGAGAATACGATGAAATCAGTTTCTAGCTCTGTACCGTCTGCAAAGCGCATTACGTTACGAGCTTCAGTGCCTTCAGGAGCAATCTCAAGCGTGTTCTTACTTGTATGTACGTTAACGCCCATACGTTCGATTTTTTGACGAAGTTGGTTACCACCCGCTTGGTCAAGCTGCTCAGCCATTAGCTTTGGAGCAAACTCAACAACGTGCGTGGTTACACCAAGAGCTTTTAGTGCGCCTGCAGCTTCAAGACCAAGCAAACCACCACCAACAACCACACCAGATTTAGAATTCTTAGCGGTTGCTTCGATAGCTTTCAAGTCTTCGATTGTGCGGTAAACGAAACAGTCTTTACCTTCGTTACCTTTGATTGGCGGAACGAATGGGTATGAACCTGTAGCAAGGATTAGCTTGTCGTATTGAATTTCACGACCAGTACTTGAGTAAACTGTTTTCTTTTCACGGTTAACGTTAATAGCACGCTCACCGATCAGCATGTTGATGCCGTGTTTCTCGTAGAAGCCTTCTTTAACTAAAGAAAGTTCGTCCGCAGTATGGTGTGAAAAGTAAGAAGAAAGGTGTACACGATCATAGGCTACGCGAGGCTCTTCACAGAAGACTGTGATGTCCATGTTAGCAACGTCTGTCTTCTCGACTAAATCTTCGATATAGCGATGGCCGACCATCCCGTTACCGATTACGACTAGCTTCATCTTGCTCATAAGAATTCCTGAAGGTTATATATTTCTTAACTGAGCGAATAATGAATTATGAAAGAAAATGAAAATATGATGTAAATCAATTACGAAATCGAACTACCCTAAAGGGGTAGGACAAAAGAGGTAGATCTGCTGATTTATCATACGAAGCAAACGAATAACCGTAGGTTTAATAAGGTTTAGCGGGGTTTTATATACACTTTCGTGCAGTAGATAAGATGTTGTAAAGTTTCACAATAGGTTAGCAGTAACACAAGTAAATGACAATCATTTTCACTTGTGGTCATAATAAGTGTAATAACTCATGAAAGCGTTACAGGATCATGAGCAACTATGTATAAATATGAAGAATTTAATGACGCAAAAGACAGTCGCCCTTTTCCATTCCCCACTCATTCCACTCACAAACGGCGCAATTGGTTAACAGATGCTGTTGGTTGTTTAGCAAATGATAGGTTTACATAAGGAAAAGACCGGCACAAAAGTGATCTGATATAGCTTGTTCCTAGTGGTGCTACTGATTAGAGAGCATCCGTGGAAGTTTGAACATAGCATGAGGGTTTAGAATTTCAGATAGCAAAAAGGCCAGCATTTCTGCTGGCCTTTCAACTTTGAATAGTGGAGGCGCCTCCCGGAGTCGAACCGAGGTCCACGGATTTGCAATCCGCTGCATAGCCACTCTGCCAAGGCGCCTTCAATAGTGTTTTAAGAGAACAACTCTTTTGATTAATACCAAGCGAGGTAATAATCAAATAGATGGTGCCCCGGGCCGGACTTGAACCGGCACAACGCGAACGTCGAGGGATTTTAAATCCCT
>NZ_JBFRTR010000061.1:0-24004 GCF_041474215.1 Vibrio sp. 10N.222.52.C12 | reverse complement strand
ACCTTGCTGACCTTGCTGATTTTGGTCATTCTGGTCTTTGGAGTCAGAATCGCCTTGCTGTTGCTGTTGCTGTTGCTGTTGCTTCTGAGCCTGTTCGACAATCTCTAGGTTCTTCTTCGCATAAGCATGTTCAGGGTTGCTTTCAAGAATACGTTGATACTCTTGGATCGCTTGGTCGTACTTACCTTGTTGGGCTTGAGCGTTAGCAAGGTTGTAGCGAGCATCTTCACTAGAAAGCTCTTGCAGCGTCTGCTCTGCGGCTTCGAAATCACCGGCTTTGTATTGAGCAATGCCTTTCCACTCTTGTTGGGTGAACTGTTCAGCAGCTTGTTGGAAGTCCTCGTCCTGATACAGCTGATAGCCTACTTGATCATTGGTTTTCCACGGGTTCGCAAACGCAGTATTTGGTTGGCTAAAAGAGATAACTCCAGCTAAGGCACACCAAATAACCCCTTTCCTGAATAATCCAAGTGCCGGAAGTAATAGCAAAGGCAGTAACCAGAAACCGTTGTTCACTCTGGTGTTGAGTGAGTTCTTGGTCTTGGTTACTTCCGATGTTGTTGCAACGCGGTCGAGGTAGCTCGCGATGTGTTCAACATCTGAGTTATCAAATTGAACTTCAGTGAACGTGCCACCATAGCGGCGTGTAAGCTCGCGCATGTTCTTCAAGTTGGTTCTTGCCACCACGGTTTGTCCTGAGTCGCTTTGCAGCATCGACCCCGTAGGTAACGAGATTGGCGCACCGTTTTCACTCCCTACAGCTAGAATCGACAATGTCCAATCGTTGCCAGAGAGTAGGGAGTCGATCTGCTTCTTCTCTTGGTCATCGATGTCATCAGCAATCAATACCAAATCACCTTGGTAGATCTTCGCGCGAGTCATCATATCAATCGCAAGCTTAACGGCTGATGCGGCATCACCACCTTGATAAGGCATGATATCTGGCGATAGGTTAGGCACTAGGTTTTTGATGGTGTTGATGTCTGACGTTAGCGGGCTAATGGTGTAAGCATCCCCAGCATACGCCACCATGCCTGTTAGCCCTTCCTTCCATAATGAAAGCAGATCAAGAGCCTTGTATCGCGCTTGAGTTAAGCGATTCGGCTTAATATCGGTGGCATACATTGACATCGACATGTCCATGATCACAACTCGTGCCTGCGTTTTTTCAAAGCTTGGTTGTTCGTTTTTCTCGAAGCTTGGCCCAGCTAACGCAATAACGCCGACCAGCCACCAAATACCGAAGTAAGTACTGCGATTTTTCGATGGCTTGCTTGATTCTGGCGCCAAGTAACGGGCGATGTGTGACGCGAGTAATCCTTGTTTGGACTGTGTCTTGCTCAGCCACCAAATAGCGGGCAGCACGGCAAGCGCCAAGAACCAATATGGGTAGATAAAAGTAAAGTTAGACATTGTTTCTCCTAATGGCTAACAGCATAAATGCGAAGAACATTGCCGCCGACAGTGGCCATACAAACCACTCTTGTTGCGGTCGCCAGATCTTAGTGGCGTTCGTCACGGGCTCTAACTGGTTAATGGTGTCGTAAATCGTCGCTAACTCTTTGCTGTCACGCGCTCGGAAGTACTGACCGCCGGTGCGTTTGGCAATTTCTATTAGTGTACGTTCATCCAAGTCTTGAGCAGTATTGACTTTGCGCGTCATGAAGAACTCTTTGACCATCATCTCGCCTGCACCGACGCCCACGGTGTAAATCGTTGCGTCGTATTTCTTTGCAATATCCGCCGCTTCTAATGGGTCTAATACCCCGGCGGTATTACTGCCGTCGCTGAGTAGAATCATTACACGTTGGGGCGCATCGCTATCGACAAAGGTTTTGGTGGCAAGACCAATACCATCACCAATCGCGGTTTGAGTACCAATCAGTTTTAACACCGCTTGATTGAGCTGTTGTGAAAGCGTATCTCTATCTAGCGTAAGCGGGGTCTGCAAGTAGGCGTGATCAGCAAATAGTACCAATCCGACTCGGTCACCTTTACGACGCTCAATAAAGTCACTCAATACGCGTTTCACCGCCGACAAGCGGTCGATGTATTCGCCATTGAACTGCATGTCTTCTTGGCTCATCGAATAGGAGAGGTCGACAACTAACATTAAATCACGATGCTTCGGCTGAAACTCCACCGGTTCGCCATACCATACAGGGCGTGCGCTCGCCGTAACCAGCAGAAGCCAGATAATCACGGACAACGCCTTTGGTAAGCGACTGCTCGGTGTTTTGGTATTGCTGTCTTCTGGCAGAAATGGAAGCCTTAGGGCATTGCTCGATTCTGACTTTGGTGAGAACAAGTAAACGAGCAACGGCAGTGGCGCGATGAAGAACATCCACCACCAAACGAACTCGATGTTTAGCAAGTCCCTGCTTAGAAACATAGTGCTTAGAAAATCACTCATAACGACCTCGCTTTGGAGGAAGTGCTTTGCGAAGCCAAGTTTCGCAATCATTAACCAATTGCTGTTGAGCCTTTTTCTGTTCGTCGTTCATTAGGGCTACATCTTGATAGAGCGCTTGTTGCCACTGGGATTGTTTTGCTACAAATAACGGCTTCGCCAATTGCGCATCTAAGAACTTCAACCAATCATCACCAGACAAACCTGCAATTTTTTCACGAGGGAAATAGCTCAGTGCTGCTTGACGAAGGATGCGTTGTGCTTTGCTCGGAGACAAGCCATCTTGGGACTGACTATTACTAAAGTAAGACAGCGCTTCTTGTTTCGCCTGTTGATTGTTTTTTCTACGTTTTAGAATGAAAAACACCAAGGCAATCAGGAAAATGGCTGTGATAATGACTGCCCACCAACCCCACGCCAAAGGCCACCAAGTCGGGGCGTCTGGCGCAATCACCGGACTTAAATCTAAGGGCTGTTTCATGACTGAGCTCCTGATATCTGGCTCATGAGTGACTGCGCACTCGACAGCGAGCTATAAGGTATCGCGAGAGATAACCCCATCTGTTGCAGCTGCTGTTTCTTAAGCGAAAAAGCATGGTTAAGCTTTTGCTTTTCTTTATTAGAAGAGAAATTAAACCATTGAGTTTTGCTGCCATCGGTGACCTGTTTAGAGCCTTTATAGGTGGTTTCACCTTGCTCTAGCGGGTCGTAGAAATGCACAAGACGTACTCTGTTGTGTCGGCGAATTTGACTGATAAGTGAGTAGTCACTTTCTTGGTAACGCACAAAGTCACTGAGCATAATAATATCGCTTCCTTTAGGGCAAAGCTGGTGCAGAGATTTCAGCCCATGCTCTAAGGTTGTGTCATTATGATTGTCGTGATGAGTCAGCGCTGCATTATTGATTTCTATGACTTTTTGCAAAATACGCAGTGGAGCATGGTTGCTTGCACTTGGCTTAATCTCAATGACCTCTTTGCCAGTATCGATCACCGCGCCAATTCGATCTTTTTGAGCCACAGTAAGCCAGCTCAGTTGGCTAGCAAAGTGTGCAAGTTGAACCGATTTCAGCAACAAGGTTGAGCCGAAAATCATACTGCTTGATAGATCCAAGAATAAAATGACAGGCTGTTCTCGTTCTTCAGAGAAAAGTTTGGTATGCGCTTTGCCCGTTCTGGCTGTTACACGCCAATCAATGCTGCGAATGTCATCTCCCGCTTGATATTGACGAACTTCAGAGAAATTCATCCCGCGACCTTTACGGTTGCTCTCGTGTTGGCCGTTAAGCTGTGACCAAAGGCTCTTGGCGGGAGGCAACCAGCGAACAGACTGCGCTTTGTATTGCAGCAGCTCATCCAGATTTAACGTGACGCCGTCACTATGGTTGGGTAGTTGATTATTCATGCGCGTATCCCTATGCGCTGCCAACCAATGAAATAAGGTGTGCGATCACTTGGTTTGCGGTGACACCTTCAGCTTGTGCGTGGTAGCTGCGCAGTAGACGGTGGCGTAACACAGGGAATGCCATCGCTTGAACGTCTTGTGGCGTGACGTAATCTCGTCCTGCAAGCCAAGCGTGAGCGCGGGCACAACGGTCTAACGCAATGGTTGCACGCGGGCTGACACCCATGTCTAACCATTGATCAAGTTGGTCACTGTATTGCTTAGGTTGGCGAGTCGCCATAACCAGTCTGATGATGTACTGCTCAATGGTGTCTGCCATGTGAATGTTGAGCACTTCTTGGCGCGCTTCAAAGATCGTTTGCTGAGATATCTGTTGTGGCTGAGCTGATTCGTTACCTTGAGCCTCACCACGGTTGAGTCGTAAGATCTCAAGCTCGCTTTCCATATCTGGGTATTCAACCTCTAGGTGAAGCAAGAATCGGTCTAACTGAGCTTCCGGTAGCGGGTAAGTCCCTTCTTGTTCAATTGGGTTCTGTGTTGCCATTACCAAAAATAGCTCAGGCAGCGCATAGGTTTTTCGACCGGCAGTTACTTGTTTTTCTGCCATCGCTTCCAGCATTGCCGCTTGAACTTTCGCCGGAGCACGGTTGATCTCATCCGCTAGAATCAATGAGTTGAAAATCGGGCCTGATTGGAAAGTGAACTCCCCAGTCTCAGGGCGAAAAATGTCGGTACCCGTCAAATCAGCTGGCAACAGATCGGGAGTGAATTGAATACGGTGGAAGTCACCCTCAACACAGTCAGCCAATGATTTTACTGCGCGAGTTTTTGCTAAGCCGGGAGGTCCTTCAACGAGGATATGACCATCTGCTAAAAGGGCGATCATCAGTTGCTTAACGAGCTCTTTTTGACCAATGATTTGAGACTCTAGATAGTTTTGAAGGACTTCGAAATTTGTTTTGTGCATTTTGGACTCTCTGGGTATCCATTTGATTTTTATTTTGAGTATTGGTCACTGATTTCGAGGAAAAAGTTCCAGTACATTTGCGTAATTTATTTTTTCAAAATTGGAAATATTTACAAGTGGTTAGCTAAAAACATCGTTAGGTTGTGATTATTACTATATCAATTGGTTTTTATATACAAAAGCTCGGCGGTGGGGAGTGGTTTGAGTTCGGTTGGGTCTCAGGGGGTGAGAACTAAAATTGACTCTCGACAATGCGGTATTTGCTTAGTTAATTCATGCTCAAGGTGAATATTTCTAATTGTTACATCATATTTGCAGTTTTTTGAGAAGAAAGTCTCTAGTTTTATTGGTTGTGGCCGATACATCACTCAGATTGTGCATTGCTTGTTGGAGTGCACTAAAAAAGTCCTGTTCAGGGTATACCAATAACGAGCGATTCTTTTTAAAGGTCCAAATATGTTTAAAACTAACTCTCTGAGTATCAAGCAAAAAGTTGTACTTGGAATTACCTTTGCGGTTCTTGCATCGACAGTGATTGTCGGCGCAATGGCACAACAACAAGCAAGAGATGTATTAAGTCATCGATTGATCGATATTGAACTTCCAGGAATGCTAGAGCGAATCAATGGTGAAATTGACCGAGAAGTCTCTCAGCTATTACTAGCGGCGGAGCAAATTGCTTCAAATGAATTTATTTCTGATGCTATCGAATCGACCGATCGCGATCCCGCACTAGAAAATAAACTGGTGAAACAGCTGAACAATGTTCGTAACCAGTATCAGTTGAACGATGCCTCGGTAGCGAACCGTCAAACAGCTTACTACTGGAATCAAGATGGTTTCTTACGTCAGCTAAACCAACAACAAGATGGTTGGTTCTTTGGCTTTACGCAATCTGGACAGCCGACCATGGTGAGCATGTTCCAAGAAGCGAATGGCGAAGTGAAGATGTTTGCTAACTATCAGCAGCCTTCTGGTTTGGCGATGTCTGGTCTATCAAAATCGATGGATGACATGGTTAACTTACTCAATGGCTTTAAGATTGAAAATACAGGCTTCGTATTCTTAACCGATAGCCAAGGTGATGTTCAAATTCACCGTGAGCGTTCTCGCAGTGACTCTTCACTTCAACAACTTTACGGTCCTCAAGCAAGCCAACTACTGAACAAGTCGGGTTTTAACCTGATTACCACTGAAAGCCAAGGCCAAGAGCTGTTCGTGGCGAGCTTGTATGTGTCTTCAATGGACTGGTTTGTTATTGGTGTCGTTCCGACTGGTGAAGTGTTTGCAGAGTTAGATGCGACAGCGCAGAAGATGCTGATCATGACTGCGGTTGTGGCATTAGTGTTTATCCTAATGGGCGTAGTTCTGGCGAACAGCATTACTCAACCGATCAAGCTTTTGGCTAAGCGTTTCGGCGACTTAGGTGAAGGCGACGGTGACCTTGCACAGCGTATCGAAGTGAAAGGCAACGATGAAATCGCACAGCTTTCAAAAGGCTTCAACGGATTCATTGAAAAGATTCACGAGTCGATGAAAGAGGTGTGTTCGACAAGCCAAGCGCTTCAAGTGGCGGCAGAGAGTGTTTCTAGCAAAGCCCACATCACCCACGACAACAGCCAAGAACAGCGCGACCAAACGCTTCAAGTGGTGGCTGCAATTAACCAAATGGGTATGACCATCAGCGAGATTGCATCGAACGCGGCAACCGCAGCAGAAACGGCAACTCAAGCTTCAGGCAATACGGAAGTAGGCCGCTCTGTGGTGAACAAAGCAAAAGACGCGATCAGTCGTTTGGCGCAAGATATTGAAAGCACGGGTCAGGTAGTAGAGCAACTGGCTTCTACAACTCAAGACATCGGTTCTATTCTGGGTGTTATTCGTGATATTTCAGAGCAAACTAACTTACTCGCATTAAACGCTGCAATTGAAGCCGCCCGTGCTGGTGAGCAAGGTCGTGGTTTTGCGGTTGTAGCGGATGAAGTACGTAACCTAGCAAGCCGTACCGCAGATTCAACGGAAGAGATTCAAAAGATGATCAACCAACTGCAAAGCGATGCTAAAGATGCGGTAACGGCAATGAGTGCGGGTAAGGTGATTACCCTTGAAGGTGTATCGGCTTCGGATGAAGCGGTAGACGTGCTGAGTGGCATTTCAGACCGTATCGTTGATATCACAGACCGTAACACTCAAGTGGCAACGGCAACGGAAGAGCAATCAACCGTAGTTCACACCATCAACCAGAACATTGAAGAGATTAATGCAATCAACGAAGTGACAACGGGCACGGCTGAGCAACTTGCTGAAGCGAGCCAAGAGCTTCGTGATCTATCGTCTCGTCTAGATAAGATGGTTGGTTCATTTAAGCTTTAATTCTTTCAAGCTGTAACATGGCTTAGAAAGGGATATAGACGAAGAGCTGGATTCATTTCATCGTGAATTCAGCTCTTTTTATTTACGGGCTTGTTTTCTTCTAACTGACGTTCGCTTGATCTGGTTTCGGGCTTTGCACTCAATCGCCCTAGCATCATAGGGCGTAAATGAGTAAAATCTGGTTAGGTTTAATATTTAGGTAAGTATCATGAGCGATTTTGAAAAAGAACTAGAGCAGATGACTCAAGAGATGGGCGATGAGCCTGAGGTGAAACTGCCATCACTTGAAGAGCAAAAAGCAATTGTTGCTGAGTTCAAGCGACTAGAAGCGGAAGGCAAACTGACTCCTGAAGTGTTAGAGAAGCATTTTGGCCAGTTCAACAAACAGAATGATACGCCAATTCACTAAGTTGATTTAGACAGGTTTCATGTCTGAAAGAAGTGATATTAGCGGTTGGGTTCATAGCCTAACTAACAGATAAAGGTCTAGCGCTTGCTAGACCTTTTTTATTGCCGCTAGCGAAAGACCGAGTGGCTGACTCATGAACTATTCAATGTAAGTGAAACTCGTATCCAACACATAAAAATATCCAGCACATAAAAAAATCCCCCTTACTGAGTAAGAGGGATTCGATATGGGCAAGTTATATCCTAAAAGGCTAAGCGATTAGTCTGTGCCGTATTCTTTGTACAAACGACGACATGCGCGGCCATCGCTGTGGAACAGGTGACAACGGTGCGCTGGAATACCAATCGCCAACTTGTCACCAGACTCAATCGTCAACGTGTCTGGTTGGCGATAAATAACGTCAGCATCAGCACTTTCGAGGTTTAGGTAAACTTGTGTTTCGTTACCTAGTTTCTCGACCATCATCACTTCAGCTTCAATCGTCGCGTCACCTGATTCAGCAGACATCAAGTGTTCAGGGCGAATACCCAGAGACATACGATCGCCAGCATTAACCGTCGTCCCGTCAACAGGAATCCAGAAAGTCATGCCATTAGAAAGTTGTACCAATACGCGTTCTGCTTCAGCTTGTTCAATGTGTACCGACATGAAGTTCATCTTCGGTGAGCCAATAAAGCCAGCAACGAAACGGTTTTGAGGGTAGTGGTAAAGGTCAAGCGGCTTACCGACTTGAGATACATAACCACCATCCAGAACAACGATCTTATCCGCCATTGTCATCGCTTCCACTTGGTCGTGGGTAACGTAGATCATGGTACAACCCAGTTGACGCTGTAGCTTGGTGATTTGCGAACGCATTTGAACACGTAGCGCGGCATCTAGGTTTGATAAAGGCTCATCAAGTAGGAATACGTTTGGTTGAGAAACCAGAGTACGACCAATCGCAACACGTTGACGTTGACCACCAGACAATGCTTTAGGTTGACGCTCAAGAAGGTGACCAAGCTGAAGAATTTCTGCTGCATGTTCAACACGCTTGTCGATTTCAGCTTTATTTGCGTTTGCTAGCTTAAGACCGAAAGACATGTTGTCGTATAGGTTAAGGTGAGGGTAAAGCGCGTATGATTGGAATACCATACCCACGCCACGCTTTGACGGCTCAACGTCGTTCATGCGTTGGTCGCCAATGTACAAATCACCAGACGTAATGTCTTCTAGACCTGCGATACAACGTAATAGCGTCGATTTACCACAACCTGAGGGTCCAACGAATACTACGAATTCACCTTCGTTGATGTCTAAGGTTACATCCTTAGAAATCTGTACATCACCATATGATTTATAAACGTTTTTTAACGTGACACTCGCCATCTAGCTTGTCCTCGATCGATCAAATTTTAAGTTTTACTGCTTATCATTATAAGAAATTTTTGGGTCAGCAGTAACTGTAGGAATTGGTAAGTATTGAGTGAGTAAGAAAAAAGTGGGTGAGACTTGGCTTCTTTAACCAAGCCCACCCGTCATAGCCAAACTGATGCCCATTTCCCCCGCATCCAGCTAAACCTCCCCCGTGATTCAATCACAGATTTAGCTCGATGCTAATATAAGACACCAGCGGGCAGTGAAGCCAACTAAATGAATAATGCGTCAACGCATAACACTTGCCGGTAAAGGGTTCTTACTATCCACTCTTGGATGAATGCAGTTTCGGTGAAATGGCGTAAGGGTACATCCTCCTAATGGAAAATTAACTAGGGGGAGTAGGAGGGGAGGAGTAGATAAATGGGGTTATCCTCAATTGGCGATCCAGTTCAAATAAATCCACCACGTAACGGTGATGTGGATCACGATGAGTATACACTTTGTGACTTCGCTCTCTAATCTGACCGGATGACGATCACGAAATTAAGCCATAATAGCTAGGGCGTAGTGGCTAGGATGATGAGCTGTCATCGATTTTCTCAGATCATAACCTCCGAAAACTGGCTCGTCTTAATTGAATGCGCCCTACGTATAAATATAAAAAGGATATTGACATGAAAAACGCTCTAAGCGCTGTAGCTCTAGGTACAATAGTAGCTCTGGGTTCATTTGGTGCAAACGCTGCTATCGAAGAAGGTCAACTAACTATTTGGGTTGGTGGCGATAAAGCTTATGAAGGAATGGCTGAAGTAGGTAAACGTTTCGAAGAAGATACTGGCGTTAAAGTAACAGTAGCTTTTCCAGATAAACTAGAAGAGAAATTCTCTCAAGTAGCAGCAGCTGGCGATGGCCCAGACATGATCTTCTACGCTCACGACCGTTTTGGTGGTTTTGCAGAAGCGGGTCTTCTTGCTGATATCAAACCTTCTAAAGAGACTAAAGAAGGTATCGTAGACTTCGCATGGGACGCTGTTTCATACGAAGGTAAAACAATCGCATACCCTGTTGCTGTTGAGTCAGTTTCTCTAATTTATAACAAAGCGCTTGTTCCTAACCCACCTAAGTCTTGGGAAGAAATTCCAGCACTTAACGCTGAGCTTCAAAAAGACGGCAAGAAAGCAATCATGTGGCCTCTACGTGGCGGAGCTTACTTCACATGGCCTCTACTAGCAGCTGACGGCGGTTACGCATTCAAACAAACTGCTGAAGGTTACGATATTAAAGATGCGGGCGTAGCGACTGACGGTGTTCAGAAGTCTCTAGGTTTCATCGAGAAGATGGTACAAGACAAAGTTATCTCTGCCGACATGGATTACTCAGTAGCTGAGTCTGAGTTTGTTGCAGGTAACGTTGCAATGACAATCAACGGTCCTTGGGGCTGGGCAAACATTGAGAAAGCTGGCGTAGACTACGGTGTAGCAACACTACCTAAGTTTAACGGTAAAGCGTCTAAGCCTTTCGTTGGTGTATGGGCAGGTGGTATCAGTACTGCTTCTCCAAACCGCGACCTAGCTGTTGAGTTCATGGAAAACTACCTATTAACAGATGAAGGTATGAAGACCTTGAACGACGACAAGCCACTTGGCGCTGTTGCTCTTAACTCTTTCCAACGTCAATTAGACAGCGACACACGTATTGCAGCAACAATGGACAACGCGATGAACGGTGAAATCATGCCTAACATCCCTCAGTTCACAACGTTCTGGTACAGCATGGAAGAAGCGATTGGTAACGTAGTTGACGGTCGTCAATCTGTTGATCAAGCACTCGACGCTGCTGAAGCTCGTATGACTAAGTAATAATAAAGCATTACCTTTTAAGGAGGGGGCAACCTCTCCTTACTTTTCTATTTTTATATCTCGTTAGCAGGTTCCTCTATGCAGTCAGTTCAAGGTTCAGATGCGATCCCGGCACCATCAAGCCTTCCAGGCAGTAAAAGCGTCTTCATCAAATGGGGGTTGCTTGGTAGTGTTGGTTTAATTAACGGCTACGCTACAATTTTAATGTATTCTCGCGGTGAGCTCGCATTTGCGCTGCTTACGGTGATCTTAACGGCTTTGGCACTTTACATTTTTGGCAGTAAGAAAACTTACGCCCACCGTTACATTTACCCAGGTATTGCCGGAATGATCTTATTCATTCTTTTCCCATTGGCATACACCGTAGGGCTTGCGTTTACTAACTACAGTGCAAAAAACCAGCTTTCTTTAGAGCGTACTCAAACCGTTCTTTTAGACCGTTCATTCCAAAGCGGTGAAAGTTACCCATTTACTTTGTACAAAACAGATGACGGTCACCAGATCGTAGTGAAAGATGGCGACCAGCTGTTGGCAACTGACGTATTTTCTCTAGACAATATGACAGAAACAGAGATGGACCTATCTGTTATTGAGTCTGCGCAAGGTGAAAAAGAGAAGATCAAAGCGATCATTCAAAACCGAGCAGCAATCAGTGGTGTTGATTTCAATCTACCTGACGGTGGTGACATCCGCATGAGTGGCTTACGTAAGTTTGCTTCTGTTGCTCCGCTTTACACGCTACAAGACGATGAAGAAACGTTAATCAACAATGAAACGGGTGAAGTTCTCAAGCCAAATATGGATGTGGGTTTCTACCAGCCTGTTGATGCAAATGGTGAGTTTACGGGTAATACCATCTCTCCAGGTTTCGTGGTTAGCATTGGTACGCATAACTTTGAGCGTGTATGGAAAGATGACGGCATTAAAGAACCGTTTATCAGCATCTTTATTTGGACGGTTATCTTCTCGGTATGTACCGTAGCGTTCACGCTAGTTATCGGCCTTGTATTGGCTAACATCGTGCAATGGGAAGAGTTGAAAGGTCGTTCTATTTATCGTGTTCTACTGATTCTGCCTTACGCCGTACCCGCGTTTATCTCGATTCTTATCTTTAAGGGTCTATTCAACCAAAGCTTTGGTGAGATCAACATGGTGCTTGAGAGTATCTTTGGTTTAAGTCCTAACTGGTTCTCAGACCCGATTCTTGCAAAAACCATGGTGTTGATTGTTAACACATGGCTAGGTTTCCCTTACATGATGATTCTGTGTATGGGTCTACTAAAAGCGATTCCTGAAGACTTGTACGAAGCATCAGCGATTGATGGTGCGAACTTCATTGATAACTTCAAGCGCATTACGTTCCCATTGATGATTAAACCGCTTACACCGCTATTGATTGCAGCGTTTGCCTTTAACTTCAACAACTTTGTAATGATTCAACTATTGACTAACGGTGGCCCGAACATGATTGGTACTTCTGAGCCAGCGGGTTACACAGACTTGCTTGTAAGTTACACGTATCGAATCGCATTCGAAGGCGGCGGCGGTCAAGACTTCGGTCTAGCAAGTGCTATCGCAACGCTTATCTTCCTACTGGTTGGTGCACTAGCGTTACTAAACCTTCGTTTCACTAAACTGACTCAAGATTAAGGAGCACGACAATGGCTATGGTACAAGGTAAAGGCCTTAAATACCGACTATGGGCAACGCATTTTGCGCTGTGGTGCTTCTTAGCGCTCATTATTTTCCCACTGTTAATGATTATTGCTATCTCATTCCGTGAAGGTAACTTTGCAACCGGTAGCTTGATTCCAGATAACCCATCTTTGGAACACTGGAAGCTAGCATTAGGTATGTCAGTGACGAACGCTGATGGCTCGGTAACGCCACCTCCGTTTCCAGTACTGACTTGGTTATGGAACTCAATAAAAGTAGCCGGTATTACCTCTATTTTAATTGTGGCACTGTCTACAACATCGGCTTACGCATTTGCTCGTATGCGCTTCAAAGGTAAAGAAACTATCCTGAAAGCGATGATGATTTTCCAAATGTTCCCAGCAGTACTCGCTCTTGTAGCAATCTACGCGCTGTTTGACAAACTTGGTCAATACATTCCGTTCTTAGGCTTGAATACGCACGGTGGTCTAATCTTCTCTTACCTAGGTGGTATTGCACTGCACGTATGGACGATTAAAGGTTACTTTGAAACGATTGATAACTCTCTGGAAGAGGCAGCTGCCCTTGATGGTGCAACGCCTTGGCAAGCATTCAGACTGGTTCTACTACCGCTGTCTGTGCCAATCCTAGCGGTTGTGTTTATCCTATCTTTCATTGGTGTTGTTGGTGAGGTGCCAGTAGCGTCTATCCTACTTACAGATGTGAACTCTTACACGCTAGCAGTAGGTATGCAGCAGTACCTATACCCTCAGAACTACCTATGGGGTGACTTTGCGGCAGCGGCTGTACTATCAGCACTTCCGATTACTATCGTGTTCTTACTTGCTCAACGTTGGTTAGTTGGTGGTTTGACGGCAGGTGGTGTAAAAGGATAAGCTGTACTCTATAAGAAAGAAAAAGAGCGACCGTTAGGTCGCTCTATATTGGCATTTTTATTACATCATTTGGTTTGGCCGCCGATCAGTAATAAAAATAACCCTCAGGTTACGCATAGCTGGCTACTAATCAGGTTCCTTACGCTATTAATGATTAGTGGTTTTTGTAACTCTAACCCAGGTATTTACTTGGGTTTTTTTATGCCTGCTACTTTTTGTTTTTTGTGTCAGCGTTACTCGTTAACTATCGCGCTCATATCTACTTTAAAACCCAAAGTTTCGAGTTACTTCTCTCCTAAATACCGACCACTTCATTTTGGTTACTTGTAGAAATGAACTAGTCTCACAAATCAGACACTCAGTATAAGTGGCTGTTGTACTATTGATATGTTGTGAATATTCCAATGCGTGATACTTCAATGATTTGTATGCAACAAAACCTGAAATTGCACTGAAAATGTATGGGTAAGCGAGAGGTAGTTACAAAATATTCAAGTGACATTCATGATGATTATGGAGGTAGGTTTATTTATGCTTCTGGTTTTTGGTTGGACTTAGAAGTTAGAACTCTTTACTAGAAGGAGCACAACCTAAGTGTTGCAACAACACATAGATACTTTCTTGATCGAGTGCCACGCGACGAAATAGATCGGCAAATGTCGGATCTCCACCGAAACACGTTTGGATATAGTGGTTGATTTCATTGCTGTCGTAGCCTTCGACGTACAAAGTTCTAACCCATTGGTACTCAACAGCCTTTAAATTGTTCAGTGTAGACTCGCTAAGAGTGGGGCGTATGACGCTCAAGAGTGGCTCCAAGAAATTCAAATGCATCTATTATGATTGGCGGTATTTAATCAGAGCAAAATGACGACTTTATTACAGTCAAAATAAATCAGTGAACAAGTGCCGATTCATTTCAACCTTTGGCTGGGTATCACGCTCTTATCGTCTGTATTGGGTGTGCAGCGGATTTGGCGGTGTAGAGCACGAAGGTATCAAATAGATCAATGCCAAGCAGGCGCTTGGCATTGTAATAAAGTTTTATAGGGGGAGGGCTGCTGGTGGACCTTATTTCAGGTACTTCACGTGAGCTTCCATCTCTTCACCAATCTGTTTTCGCATGTTCATTAGGCGAATAGCCGAATCTCGTAATTCGATGTCTTCTGGCGTCTCTGGTATCCACTCTGGCACTTTAGTCGGATTACCATTCTCATCGACAGCGACCATAATAACGATACAGTGAGTTGTTAGGCGGTTATTGAGCTCTTTAGGGTCGCTTGCTTGCACGTCGATAGCGATATGCATTGAAGATGAACCTGTGTAAATGACCTTTGCACTTACTTCCACAAGGTTGCCTACATGAATTGGGGCAACGAATCGAATTCCGCCTGCATAGGCTGTTATACAGTATTTACCGCTCCAACCTGCGGAACAAGCGTAGGCTGCTAAATCGATCCACTTCATTGCTGCACCACCATGAACTTTACCACCAAAGTTCACATCCCCGGGTTCAGCTAAAAAACGCAGAGTAACGTCTCGTTTACCATCTTGTCGGCTATTGCTACTGCTCATCTATCTTCCTTCATTATTATTTTGCTGCGTAACATGCTTGTTACTTGCTAGTAACAATATACTTAAGATGACATAAGTTAAAGCGGATAATCTCATGGTTAAGACTATTTTTTTCAAACAGATGATCAGTTGATGAATATTGGTGCTTAAAGGCGTATCAGGCGAATGGCAAACATGGATGAAGTGATATCAAGCAAGAGAATAGAAATACTGATTAAGTCACTAGATAGGTCGATTGCAAAAAAAACACCTAGCGTAATGCTAGGTGTTTCTAAGCCGTGTGGTACTCATGTCGGTACTTTTTTGTGTTAGCCAACCAACCGCTGTTGATTTGGTTTAGTTAAAGTGGCTGTATCTCAGATACCACTAAAGTGGTAGTGATTATTGTTTTCTTATCAGCTCACTTTTACTGTTTTAAAGAGTATAGATCCTTCGCGTAGATATTTCCTTTCGGATTATTGTTTGGGAAGCCTTTTAGTGTATTTCGTACTAATCGTGTGTGATTGTAATGATATAAAGGTATAACTGCTGAAGAATAGTTGAGTAACGACTCATCGTGCTGATATAAAGTAAAGCGTTTAGACTAATCTTCCGTTTTACTCGCTTGCTGTAAGGGCTCATCATAGTATGGATTACAGTAGCCACTCTCATTTGCTGTGTGAAACGTGAGTTTGAATTTTTACCCTAATGTGAGCGTTGGGTAATGCGTTTAGCTTTGTTGAGGGAGAGGAGCCTCAAGCCTTGGTTTTCTTCTGATTTGAGCAAGGATGACACCTGAAATCACCATCACACCACCAATGATGTGGAACTGGTTAATCTCTTCACCAAGCCATGTCGCGGCTAATACGATCGCAACAACCGGAAGCAAATTCATGAACATCGCACTTGAGTCAGCACCAATGGTGTCAATTGCTTTCACCCACATCCAAGGCGCTAAAATCGAAGCGGCAACCGCGGCGTAAGCTATCAATGGGATCGCTTGTTGCGGTGGTAACAGTTGTTCGCTGGTAAGCCAAAGTGGCGTAAGCATCGCGACAGCAAACAGACCCTGAATGTAAATCACCACCCAGCTACTGATGGGCATTTTCCAGCGTTTCAATAGCACACAGTAAGAAGCATAAACAAAGGCCGCAATCAGCATATAGCCATCGCCTTGAGTCAATTCTTGATGCATGAAGAACAAAGGGTCGCCTTTGCCTAACATCAGAGCTAAGCCTGACAGTGACAACACACCGCCAACAATACTTAAACTAGAAATGGACTTGTGCAACAAAGGAACGCTTAGAAATACACTGATCAACGGGACTAGAGACGTGATCAATGCCATGTTGGAAGCGGTTGTGGTTAAGCCGGCGTAGTAACCTAGAGATTGGTTCAACACCATGCCCAAAAAGCCGAGGAACGCTAATTTCGATAGGTTTGGCTTAATGACAGCCCACTGCTTCATCACTGGGCGAATACAGAAAGGCGTGAGAATTAACATCGCAAAAAACCAGCGGTAAAAACTCATTGCGCTAGGTTCTATGGTGCTTGCAGCAAGCTTGTTGACGATTGCATTGGCGCCCCAGATACAGACTGTAAAAAATGGTAATAGGTAATGCATGTGAATTCCGTGGCGAATGAGTTGGTGCGGCTAGTTTGACAGGTCGTTATACTTACAAGTATCTTTAGAAAGACATTAAGCGCGATAGGAAGACAAGTTTGAAAAAACACTCCAGAAACCTTCATCCATCCTTATTAATTGATAAGGCACCATCCAACGTATTTATGAATTTTGAAGCGTTTCTTTCGAACACTGAAACCCGAGTTCATAGCCACTCATGGGGACAGGTTCAATTGATCAGTGGTGGTATATTAGAGATGGAAGCGGAAAGCACTCGATTTCTAGCGCCACCACATCTAGCGATTTGGGTACCGGCCGGGGTGATGCATTGCAGTTATAACCGTAAGCCTTTGGACTACTGTTCACTAAATATCGCCCCAGAACTCACGCAACACCTGCCAGATAAAACCAGCCTTATAAAGATCACGCCGATTGTGTCTTCTATTATCGATGATTTTCGCGATCGTGGGATCAATGTTGCGGAAACCGAGCAAGACCAAAGGCTCGTTCAGGTACTGCTTGACCAACTTGCGCAGCGTGAGGTTGAACACCACTTCTTGCCTTCAACCGATAATAAGTATCTAGCGCCTATATTGGCTTCTGTTGAAGAGAACCCAACCGATGAAGTGACGCTGAAAGATTGGGCTGAACGTGTCCACACCACGGAAAGAACCCTTTCTCGCCACTGCCAGACCGAGCTTGGAATGAGCTTTACCGAGTGGCGACTGCGAGTGCGCTACCTATACTCAATGGACTTGTTGAGAAACGGCCAATCGGTTAAAGAGGTCGCTCTTACATTGGGTTATAACCAAGCAAGCCCATTTATCACCATGTTCAAACGTTACGCGAACCAAACGCCAGAGCAGTATAAGAACCGTTTGTTGTAGCTCGGTCTTGTTGCCAAAAGAACGGATGTTTGCGCTAGTTAGTGCGTAGATAGACCACAAGTGAATAGATAGACCATAAGTGAATACGTGCAGTATGAGCTTATGGAATCGCCCCTAACAGCCCATATATTTCGCTCTGTTGTTCGGTGACATCCTCATAGTGTTGGTTCAATAGAGCACTGTTGCTGCTCACTTTGAACAGTATGTACGTTTCTCCGTCGACCTCGAACCAATTGAAGGTTCCATGCTGGTTATACGTGGTCATTGTTTTGTTTATCTTCATGAGATATACATTAGCAGCGCAAGACATGCAGACGTACATAAGCCAAAGAAAGAAAAGAAAAACCACGAGCCTAATACTGTTTTTTCTTTTCCTACCTCTTCATTACTTTGCTGCCAACCAAGTTCACGAACCTGATCCTTGGTAAGGTTTAAGTCTAGTTTCTCGATGTATCTGTTGAGTTCGTCATTGTGCACTGAGCTAAGCATGTTCTATCTCCTCTAACCATTTGATTGGTATTTTAGGGGAGCCCAGTGTTTGGTTAAATTAGATATTTTTCAACAGGCGTTAAGGTAAATAGAACATATGGAATAACAAAAAACCTCCGTGGTGGAGGTTTTGGTTGAAAGTGTTTTAGTTGATGGTTATCGCGATGTATTTGTTGTTAGATTCCACCTGTATTAATACACAATCTAATACCCAGTCAACTCCATATAGCCAGACCCAGAATGAGAACCTTTGATTACAATTGGCCCTTCCCAATAAGGAACCGACAGCGGCATTTTGGCATTTGGATTGAGTGCCGAGACGGTCAGTTCGATCTGTTGAGTTGGAATCGAAACTTGCCACTTTGTTGGGTAGTCACTCACGTCGATTTTAGTTTGCTTGATGGCGGTTAAGCTGATGTCTTGCTGCTTAATCGTGATGCCGGAGCCATCTTGATTCATCAACTTCGCATGGGAATAACTGGCTTTGCCTGTTGTTGAGTTTCGAAGTTGAAATACCACCAAGCTGGTTTCATCACTCAGCCTTAGCGCAAACCAATCCCAACCTTGTTGCGAGTCGAGTAAAAACTGCGAGCTCCATTCTCTGTCTATCCAACCTTTGCCGGAAACTTGATGGGTGACGCCATCAATAGTTACCTCGCCCGATACATTGATGAATGGTTGGCTGTAGTAATAGGAAGCCACTTTGCCATCGCTACTTTTAGTGCTGTAGCCTTGTTCGCCTTGCTTTTGATATGGCGCGTTGTTGGTTAACTTAAGCGAATATCCAAATTGACCCGAGTTAGCGACCAATGTAGCTGGGAACAGGTCATCGGTCGTCGACGTCCATTGCCAATCATCGAGGTAAACACGAAACGGCGAATCGCTTACACCCGCCAGTTCAGCTTGGTCACGTGACCATTTTTCATCGGCATAGTGTTTATTTTTAGTGGTGACAGCGCTGTGCGCCATGTAAATCTGCTGACTTTGCCACGTAGTTTCCTTGGTGCTATTGCCACTTTCATGTGGTGCAGCCGCAAAGCGGAACTGTGTCCATTGCACACCTAACACATTGTCTTCTTCATCAATTAAGTTTGCGGTTAAATACCACCATTCATGACGAAAATCTGGATGTGCTTGATGGTCGGCAGGGAAGGCGATGTCGATACCTTTAACTACCGGTGTGAATTGATCAGTCTCTTTTTGTGTTTCATCGTCGGTTTGTTTTCCAGTGCCAAGTATTGAGCCCATATTTTGAGCTGATGGTTGAGTGGATTCATCGCACCCTAAAAGGAGCAAGATGCCAAGTGTGAGAACGAAAACTCTCATTGTTCGATTCATCACAACACCTCACTCTGTAAACTGGATACCACGGGTTTGCTGACCAAACGCCACAGTGGAATCAAGGTCGCAATCACTGCCACTAAAATGGTGATGGTTGCGATGCTGAGTGCATCACTCCAATTCCATACGTAATTTAAGCTCCAACCAAAGGCGCGTAGGGTAACGATGTCCGTCAACACATAACCGACCATAGCGCCGAGTGGTAAAGCGATAACCAGAGTGAAGGCGACCAGAACAACGATTTGCCCGACCACCATTGCCATCAATTTTTTCTGACTAACACCGAGTGCATACAGCCTTGCAATGGCGGCTTTACGTGCATCGAGCAACATGAAACAGGCGCAGAACAACCCAATCACCGCCACCATTAATGTGACGCCATTAAGCGCCCGCGTGATGGCAAAAGTTTGTGAGAAGATCTCTAAAGCGATCGATTTGATCTGTGCTTGATTGTAAAGCTGACCTGGGTGCAGATTGAGTTGTTGGCGTAACTGTTCGTACACCACTTGTGGGTCGCCAGAGACTTTGATTCCCAAGCTGGTGGGTAAGTCAGTAAATCCGCTTTCGATCCACAAATTAGGTGCAAGTAACACTTCGCCATTCGGTGAGCCGTAATCGTGGAAAATCGCCCCGACGATGAGCGCTTTGTCTTGGATCGCGTCGAGCTTGAGTCGGCTTCCAAGCGGCAAGCCGAGCTTCACTGCCGTAGGTTCGCTGATCGCCACGAATTCACCTTGGTAAAAGCGCGTCCAGAAATCATCAAGGTGGGATTGAAATACCATGGTTTGCTCAAGTGTGTCTTTGTCTTTGGTGCCGAGCAAAGTAGGTAAGCCCTGCAAGTTATCATCGACATAATATTGCTTATAAACGGTTTCAACATTTTCAAACTGCTCTAACGCACGTTCGACATTCGCGATTTCACCTTGGGCAGGGCTAACGTAAATATCGGCATGTAAGCGCTGTTCAAGCCATTGCTTTAACGTGGATTCAAAGCTGCCGACTAAGGTATTCATTCCGATATTGGCGGTGACAGCGAGAAGCAACGCCATCATGGCAAGGGAGAGAGGGGAAATAAGTTCACGTAGCTCAGCAAACAGATATTGTATTAACCCCGATTGGGTGCGTTTTTCGCTCCAGTTCGCTAGCACGCTTAGCGTTTTGGGCAGGTACAAAGGAATCGATACCACTAACACACCGAGCCATGCCATGGTGAAGCGATGATGTTCGCTCATCCATAAACCTGCTAACGCGAGAATAGTTAATACTGACCCGATAACAAACAGCTGATTTTCGTTAGACGTTTCCGGCGCTTGATAGAAACCGCCATGGGAAGAGAGGGGTTGTCGCACCCGCTGTTTAAAGTGTTGCCAACAAGCGACAAGCGTTGCGGCCAGCGTGAGTAGCAGTGCCTGCACTAACCATTGCCACTGCCATGTACCGGGAAGCAGTGTTGCACCATAAAGTTGCTCAAGTGTTATCGCGACGGTTGGATGCAGCCAATGGCTGAGTTGGATGCCGAGAATGAAACCAAGCGACGCGCCTAGTGTGACTAAAAGAGTCAGCTCGACTAACAGAGCTGAAAACACGATGCTTGGCGCAATGCCGGCTTGTTGAATTTGCACCAATAGCCGATTACGCTTCAGTAAACTGTACTTCACACCATTGTAAGCGATGAATAGGCCAACCAAAAACGCCAACAGACTCATGGCGGTGAGATTGAGGTGAAAGCTATCGGTAATTGAACCCAGATCCGTACTTTGGTTGTTGGAAATCCATCGTCCTTGCTCGCCAATAAGGCTTTGCCATTTATCCTGAGGATTGCTCTTAGTGTCGCTCTTAGTGTCAAAAATAGCGATGTAGCTCAGTTGCCCTTGCTTGTTAAGCAGTTGCTGAGCGAACCCAATATCCATCAACATTCGGCTACCTAGCTGCCATTCATCTGGTAGCACTACCACTTGAGTGAGCACTTCATCCAAAGTGAGTGTGTCTACTCCTCCCAAGTTCTGGTGTTGCGACTGGCTCATCATCACAATGGGTTCACCCGCTAAGAGTTGCGGCAAAGGTAAGGCATTGTAGAACAGGGACATGTTTGGTTCTTTGGTTTGAGTGTTGCTTTGTTCGTCGACGCGAGCGTGACGAGATCTTGAAGTGAGGGCGGCGATCAACTCACTGCCTTGAACTGACCAACGTCGACCTTGCTCGTCTCTTACTCGCCCTTCTATAACAGGTAGCGCTGCGCTTAATCCACTTTGTCTTAAGCTGAAGTAGAGCGATTCCGGCAAATAGTTTTGCCCTGCTGGTGGAATGATAAGGTTCTGCGCTTGAGCGCTAAGTTGCTCGGTCGATTCTGCATAACTGCGCTTGGCATTGAGGTTGATGGCTTGCACTGCGACAAACAAGGTGACCGCTAACACAATGCCGATCAGAATCGCTGCGGCTTGCAATGGTGATTGACGATAGTGCGCCGCGAATAGATTCAGAGTCAGTTTGGTATGGGTGAGCTGGTTCTGAGCGAAGCCAGTTTGCTTCATTGGATTACTCACAACGCTGCTGCTCTTGGGGTTAGATCGGCGTTCCTTAAACAACCATCATCTAACACCAATTTTGTCTGCATAAAGCTGGCGCATTCTGGGCTGTGCGTAACCAAAAGCACGGCAGTGTTGCCTTGTGTAGTGATTTCACTCAGCAGCTTCATTACCTCAATGCCTGCTTTGTGGTCGAGGTTGCCTGTGGGTTCATCGGCAAGCAGTAGTTTGGGTTTATGGGCAAGCGCACGCGCTATTGCCACCCGTTGTTGCTGACCGCCAGAGAGTGCGGATACGTGTCTTTCGAGTAGCTCACTGATGCCCAATGCATCAACTAAATAATCGCACCAGTCGCTCCATTTCTGTTGATTTAAATGAAGAGGGAAGGCGATGTTTTGTTTTACGTTGAGTGGGGTCAATAAGTTGAACTGTTGAAAGATAACGCCCAATTTTTGATGACGAAATCGGCTCCATTGTGGATCTTTCCAATTTGATGTGTTCTCGCCATCAAGCCACAATTCTCCACCGGATAGAGGTTCAAACCCCGCAATGATGTTAAGCAGAGTACTCTTTCCACTGCCACTCGCCCCTGTCAAAGCCACGCTTGCCCCTGTTGCCAAAGCGAAGTCGACATTTTCCAACACGCTATGAGTGTCTTTACCATCAACAAAGCTTTTGCTGGCATGTGTGAGTGTGACAATTGGGCTTTCCATTTCCTTTCCTTATAACCAAAACCTACCATCAAAAGGTGTCGTTACTTGTGGCAATTACTGAAGCGACAAGCTCTATAAAACTGTAGACAACAATTTGAAAAAGAAAGCGATTTATATCGAATAATTAATAACTTGTACTGCGAAAAGAGAGAAATAGATCAGTGTGAGGAGGAATACAGGTGTTTGTGGGAGCTTAGAGTCACCTCAGAGGCTTTCGAATTTATCGTCAGACGGTTCGTGACCACGTTTAAGTGCAATAAATCATGGTTTAACGTGTTAAAGGTTTTCTTTATGAAAGTGTGTTGGGGGAGGGGGATAGTGCTGTTTTTCTAACTTGTTAATGCCCCCAAGTTTCTTAGAGTATTAATTCTCTTGTTTTTACCCACTTTAGTTAGCCAAGTTCAACTAATCATTGTTTCATGTTTACTTGGTGGATTCTTATTACTGTCTCTATGCAGACATTTCGTGTCCTCCCCTCTCCTGAGTTATACGCTTTGGTCTAAATAGGCAAGTATTCGCAATATCATTCAATCTATGTAAGTGGTGATTACAAGCTGTTCTAACAATTATAATTCCTTATTAATGAATGACTGTTTTTATAAGTTTCGGGCATTTGTGTTTAATAGTCCACAATATCAGTCACAAATCGGTCAATAACGGGCTTGATGGCGATTTCGTCACAGTTTTGCCATTTTTTCATTGGTAAATTAATAATCAAGCAAGCGGGAGACCATTATGAGAAGCCTACAAATTGTTGAACTAATAAATGATCAAAGAAGTGCAACCGTCGAAGAAATAGCAGAAGCCTTTAATGTTTCTGTTGAAACCATTCGTCGAGATTTAAAAAAGCTTGATGAATCGGGCGCACTTAAAAGAGTCCATGGTGGGGCTATTAGTGTTCAAGAAATTGATGAAGGTCTTTCTTTTCATGCGCGTTCTAAGGACTATATAGAAGAAAAGGAATTACTGGTAAGCAAAGCGTTAGATTATATTAAAGAAGAAATGGTAATAGGTTTAGACGCAAGTTCATCGAGTTGGTGTCTCGCTCGAGAGATTCCAAATATCAGTTGCACTATTATTACCAATTCTCTTCAGAATGTTATTGCCCTTGAAGGTAAAAGTAATATTAATGTAATTTGTACTGGTGGCAGTTATTCCGAGAAGTACAGTAGTTTCTATGGTCCACTAGCAGTGGAGACACTGGCTAATATGTCTTTGGACGTCTGCTTCTTTTCCTGCGTTGGGTTTGATTATGACTCAGGAGTTTGGGATTCAAATGAATATAACTATCAAATAAAAAGAAGTTTTATCGATATATCTGATCAAGTTATTCTAATTGCCGATAAATCTAAATACAAAAAAAGAAGTCTTCTTAAAATATGTGATAACGAATCGGTAGATGTAGTAATAACTGATTTGTAATAACGTGAAACAAAATAAACTTTAAAATAAAAATAAATAATTTAATTAATAAATAAGGATATCTTATGAATGATACTCTCAATATAAGTTCGTCTGAAACACAGAGGAATAAT